>NZ_KV789135.1:35189-37978 GCF_001807465.1 Actinomyces sp. HMSC08A09
GACCTCGACCCCTACCCGGCGTAACGACGCACCCACCCCTCCACCTACGCACTTCAATAGACCCCGCCTACTACACCCTCAAACGCGAACAGCCATCAAACCCGGGGTGATTCACAGCAGCATAGACTCCTTGAGGCGTCTTGCCATGACTACCCCGCCGTTGGCGGCCCACACTCGCTGAAGGACCTTCAACGCGTCGTAGGAGTACCCGCGGGCTCTGGCTCTAGGATCCATCGACTTTCGGTGATCTGGTGTGCGCCTGGCTGCTGACACTAGTCGTTGGCGCGCGTTGTCTCGGCTCCATTCGGTGACCGCGCAGACCTCGCCGAGGAACCGCCCTTGTTTGTTTTCGATGCCTCCGTGTACAATCTAACGTACCTACGCATAATCTTGGTCTTGGCCTACGCCTGTCAACCGACCTTCCATACCCACGACTGTCCATGAAGCACGAACTTCGCGGGCAGTTCTCAGTGAGGTACCGTAACCTCATTCGCGGGCGTCCTCAATGGGTCTTGTCGGAATCTTGCAATACAAACATTATGTGCGGTGATATATTTAATGTTATATCGCATTGCGAAACACTCGTCATCCAACTACTGAATCGATGGAGAACTATGTCCTGCGTCACCATTGAAATTCTTAAGCCACATCAACGTCATCTACGCATGAACGCGATGTCGCTCCTTCGCTCTCTCCATTTGACGAATCAGGAGCCGAAATTATCTTCCACGTCCGCTGGGCAAGAGATTGCAGATTTCTTTAGGCGGCGCGGACTCGTTAATACACACCTGACTCTTGAACGCTTTGCGGTCGCAAGGCATGGAGATAAAGTAGTTGGAGCTGCCCATTTTTTCGCCAATAGTATTGCTATCAATAATCTTCTTAATAATGGTGAAACCGCTAATGCCCAAATGATTCTAAATCAGGCAAATCTTGCTCACCTTGGCGTTGAAGAAGATTATCGATGCCAAGGAATCGGAACCGCTCTTGTTCGGGCAACGGAGGATGAGGTTCGTTCTGTTGGCTTCACGTTACTTTACGGATTCGCGGAGGGTGACGCAGTGAGGCTCCATGAGTTCTACACCACTAATGGGTTTTCAATGGGAGGATCTGGGGAGAGTGCTCCTTCTGAAATTTATGGTGATCTTGCGCCCCGTATAGCTCCTGTCCCAAGGCAGGGTGAATACTTTTGGAAAAAAATTTAAAGTGACATGCAGGTTGAATGAGGTTAATTGTGGAGTATTTAGGGTATTTGTTGTTAATTCTGTGTCGCTAAGTAGGGTTGCTGCTCACTCTGAAAAATCATTGGCGTTCAAACCGATTCACTCAGAAAATAAGTCACTTTCATGTATTGAAGCACGAGAATAGTTCGCAGTGAGTTTGCGGATTTGTGTGGGGTGGTCTATGTCGAGAGCCCCAGTCGCTGGTGTTCAGGACCCGGGGGCTGAGCCTGTGTGCCTGACGCTGACCTGCTCGAGGCATAGCCTGCTCAAGGAACTGTTCGCTGAGTTTTACAGCGTTTCCCAACACCGCCTTACGGCTTACACCACCTACGGGTCGCTTATCGCCTCCGGCTTGGAAAGCAGCGCGCCGACGATGGATGACCTGAACGCCACCGCCCAGCTGATCATTGATGGCACCCTCCTTGAGTGCTGGTCCTGGAAGGATCACCCCGAGTTCTATTCCGGCGAGCACGGGGCCACCGGGCTGAACTCCTAGGCCGTCGTACTTCCTTGGGAGGTTGTGAACGGGGCTGAGGTTGTGTGAAGGCCTCCTGCAGGATGTGGGTTGACACACTCGCATCACTAACCGGAGGCCTTCATGACCCACGCTAACGCACCGCTGACCCCTGAGGGGCGCCGTCGTCTTGCTCATCTGGTGGTGGAAGACCTGAGTTGCACAGTTTTGGGTTGGTTGGTGTTTCAGGGTGGGGTTTTTCGTTGGAATGGTGGGGGTGGGGTGGTTGTTGTGGGGCACTAAGGGGTCGATAGGATCTGGTGGGTGAGCCCGTACCTGCGTAAGGTCAAGACCGCCTCGGGGGCCACGGCCGTGCAGGTCGTGGTCAAGGAGAATGGTGTGCGCCGGATCGTTGAGCACCTGGGTTCAGCTCATGACGAGGCTGAGCTGGCCGCGCTGATGCACCTGGGCCACCAGAGGCTTTTGGCGGGTCAGCAGGTCCTGGATCTGGGGTCGGCGCTCGACGGTGGGGGCCAGGCGCCCAGTCATGAGCCGGGTGATGGTGGTGCGGTGCGAAGGCCTGCGATCATCTCCCGCAGGTCGGGCTGGTTGATCGAGGCCATCAAGACGGTCTACGCCCGTCTGGGGCTGGGGGACGCCACTGGGGGTGACCGAGCCTTTGAGCAGATGGTCGTCGCGTGCTTGATCGAGCCGACCTCCAAGGCCGACACCCCCAGAGTCCTGTCCGAGATCGGCTGGCCAGCCCCGGCCCACCGCAACACCCTGCAAGCCTGCCTGGCCCGGGCCCAGGAGCGGGGCTACCGCCAGGCGATCTGTCAGGCCCTGTTCGATCACGTCACCGCCACCAGGGGCCTTGCCCTGTGCCTGCAGGCGTCACCACCTTGTACTTCGAGGCCGAGCGTGAGGACGACCTGCGCAAGGTCGGTTACTCCAAGGAGAGGAGGGTCGACCCTCAGGTCATCGTGGGCCTGCTGGTTGACCGGGCCGGCTTCCCTCTCCAGGTCGGCTGCTGGGAGGGCAACAAGGCCGAGACCACCACGATCATCCCCATCGCGGAGGCATTCCAGGCCGCCCACGGCATCGAGGACCTC
>NZ_KV789135.1:37998-45786 GCF_001807465.1 Actinomyces sp. HMSC08A09
CATCGAGGACCTCATCATCGTCGCCGACGCAGGCATGCTCTCGGCCGCCAACCTGACGGCCCTGGACGACGCGAGGCTGCGGTTCATCGTCGGCGCCCGCACCACCCGGGCCCCAGGCGACCTGGAGGCCCACTTCCACTGGCACGGGGACGCCCCTGCCGACGGGCAGGTCATCGACACCATCACCCCCAAGCGGGGCTTGAACACCGAGCGGGACAAGAGCCGCAAGGCCGAGCCGGTGTGGGACCCGCACACCCATCCAGGCTCATGGAGGGCCATCTGGGCCTACTCCAAGAAGCGTGCGGCCCGGGACAACCAGACCCTGACCGCTCAGGCCGACCGGGCCCGGGCCGTCATCGCTGGTGAGAAGCGTCCCAAGGGCACGCGTTTTGTCACCGTCCATCAAGGCGATCAGGTCCTTGATGAGGCCTCCATCGCCAGAGCCCGGTCCCTGGTCGGCCTCAAGGGCTACGCCACCTTTCGTCCCCTCGCATTTGATGGATGCCGGTGAGGTCGTCTCCTCGTATCACGAGCTGTGGCACGTCGAGGCCTCTTTCCGGATGAGCAAGCACGACCTGCGAGCCCACCCCGTCTTCCACCACACCCGTGACGCCATCGAGGCCCACCTGACCGTGGTCATGGCCTCCCTGGCCGTAGCCCGCTACCTCCAGGACACCACCGGCATCAGCATCGCCAGGATCGTGCGCGAGCTACGCGGCCTGCAGGAGGTCACCATCAACCTCAACGGCCACCACCTCACCGCCGCCGACCCCCTGACCCCCCAAGCTGAAGACATCCTCACCGCCCTCAACATCCCAACAGGGCACTAAAAACTGTGCAACTCAGGCGTCGGAGGACACGGCCACCACGCCCTGTGCCTGGGCTATGAGGTTGAACAACCCGCCGGTGAGCAGCCCAGGCACCCGGGGAACGATCCCAGTTGCTGGAACCTTTGCCCTCTCTAAACTCGCTGAACCATATGACGAGCGTAATAGCCACAACTCTTAGTTCGGGCTACGATGGTCGTCATAGTGAACGGAGGGACATGTCGGGCTACAGGATCGACCGTCAGGTGACGGAGTTCGGAGAGCACGTGCGCGGGTGGCGCATGGTGCTCGGCCTGACCGCGCAGCAGGTCTCCGAGCGGGCTGGCATCACCCGTGACACTCTGCGCAAGATCGAGTCGGGCAACCCCAACGTCAGCTTCAACAGCGTCACCCAGGTGCTGCGCGCCCTGGGCATCCTCGACCAGCTTGTCGACGCGGCCGATCCCCTGGCCAGTGACATCGGCCGCCTCCGCGCCGGCCGCCTCACCAGAAAGCGCGCCCGATGACCACTGTCGAGATCGTCTCCGATGCCAACGGCTCCCACCGCCTGGTCGGCCAAGCGCACGTCACCCGATCGCGCGCCCAGATCTCCAAAACCTTTCTCTACGACCCCACCTACCTCGCCGAATGTGAGCAGAGGTCACACACGCGAATCGACTATCCCCAGGGGCGCTGAAGGAAGCATCTGTAGGCTGCGCCCGGCCTAGCCTGGCCTGGACCTGACACAGGCCTGGCCCCAAGCTTGCGTGACTGCGCCCCTCTCCCGGACCGGCCGCAGTCCGCCCGCCACACTCATTCCAGGAAGGGAACCCGGCAGCCTCATGACCATCGAGATGATCGTCGCCCTCATCGGCGCCTCAGTTGTCGCCTACGCGATTGCCAACAGGTTCCGCCTCATCGCCCCGGTACTTCTCATCGCCGCGGGCGTGGGCATCGCCCTGCTCCCAGTGGGTGAGGAGATGTCCCTACCCAGCACCGTGGTGCTCACGATCTTCCTGCCGATCCTCCTGTACTGGGAATCGCTGTCCGTCTCCCTCAACCGCATGCGGCGAAGCCTGCGCGGCATCATCCTCAGCGCCACGGTCCTCGTCGCCATCACGGCCGCCCTCATCACCCTCATCGGCGTCCTCACGGGGCTGAGCGTGGGAGCCGCTCTCCTCATCGGCGCCTGCCTCGGCCCCACCGACGCCACCGCCGTCTCCAGCCTGGGACGCGGCATCAACCCCAACGGCCGCACCGTCCTCCAAGCCGAGTCACTCCTCAACGACGGCACCGCCCTGGTCATCTTCGCCATCGCCCTCCAAGCTGCGCAGGACTTCTCCGGCGTCACCGCCGGGCTCGTCGCACAACAGCTCCTGCTGTCCTTCGGGGGAGGAATCGGTGCAGGAGTCCTCGTCGGAGCGGCAGTCACGAAGATCGGCATCCGGGTCCGCACCATCACCGACGACCCCATGCTGGCGACAATCACCGCCCTGGCCACGCCGTTCCTCACCTTCTTCATCGCCGAGGAGATCGGCGGCTCGGGCGTGCTCGCCGTCGTCACCTGCGGAATCGTCATCTCCCGCTTCGCCGCCCCGCACACGTCCCTGGGCTCGCGAGTCCTCGGCATCCCCTTCTGGACGATCCTCACCCACATCCTCAACACCATCCTCTTCGTCATGGTGGGGGTGGCACTCCCCGGCATCGTCGCCGAGCTCCCTCGCGCCGACCTCGTGCGCGGCCTCATCCTCATCCCCATCATCTACATCGCCATGGTCACGGGAAGGTTCGCAGGCCAGCACCTCATCATCTACTCCATCCGCGCCCTCGACCGCCGCCCCGAGCAACGCCTGCGCCGCACCAATATCCGGGGCCGCATCGTCTCCACGGTCGCCGGCTTCCGCGGCGCGATTTCACTGGCGATGGCCCTGTCCATCCCGACCTCCTTCGACGGCACCACCTACGCCGAGCGCAACCTCATCATCCTCGTCGTCGCCGGCGCGACCCTCCTGTCCCTCCTCATCCAGGGCCTCGCCCTGCCCTACGTGGTCCGCTGGGCCAACGCCAGGCCCTCGGCCGGCATGCAGACCGCCGAGTCCGTCGAGTCGCAGGAGACCGAGGCCCTTGCCGACATCCTCGCCGACACCATCAGTCAGCTCGACGCCATCGCAGAAAGCGCGGGTGTCGACGACGACACAGCCATCGAGGCAGTACGCGCCGACTACGCACGTCGTCACGACTCCGTGAGCAACGCCAACGCAGAAGAGGAGGCAAGCGTCTACGGTGACCAGGAAAGCGCCCTGCGGCTCGCCGTCATCGAGCACCTGCGCGAGCGCGTACACAGCCTGCGCTTCGCTGGCCGCATCGACGACTTCACCGCCTCGCGAGTAAACCGGCGCTTCGACGTCGAGACCCTCCACATCAACGGCCCCCTCGACGTCGAGTAAACCGGCGAACCGCCGGCCGGCGACATCGATCGCCTCCGCCCCGTTCGCCTCGGTAGAGCGTGCTTGGAGAGTATCTGCGGTCCAGTCACCGCCGCCTGAACCGCGCCGGCTCACCTCACCGGAGGTGAACGTTGGTCACGCACACCGTCTGCGTTGTCTACGCCACCGACTGCAGCGGCACGATGTTGTCGAGCTGCTCGCGCAGGGCCCGGCGCTCAAGCCTGAGCTCGTAGTGGCTCTGCAGGTTCATCCACAGCTCGGCAGATGTGCCGAAGTACCTGGCCAGACGTACAGCGGTGTCCGCAGTGATGCCGCGCTTGCCGTGCACGATCTCGTTGATGCGGCGCGGGGGCACGCCGATGGCCGTGGCGAGCTTGTTCTGGGTGATCCCGAACCCCTCGATGAAGTCCTCCATGAGGACCTCGCCCGGGTGAATCGGGTCGATCCGGTCAGTATCAGTGGTAGTCGACGAGTTCGACATCATCCGCACCTCCTTCATGCCAGGTGAAGCAGAGTCGCCACTGGGCGTTGACCCGAATGCTGTACTGGCCACGTCGATCGCCAGTCAGTCGCTCGAGCCGGTTGCCCGGTGGGATGCGCAGGCGTTGAAAACCGGTTTGCGATCTGGATTCCAGTATCTTAACTAAGTCCATCGAGTTTTAGCTGGAAGTTATTGACTACGCTGTGTCGCTTAGATGTGGCCGTGTTGATGATGCTAAGTCGAAGACTTCTGTTTCGGTGAGATCTGCGCGCCAGGGGTGAATTAGCGTCTTATGTTTCCTGAAGCCGCCTTAAACGTTATCCTTTTTCACCGTTGTTTCGCAGTTCGAACACCGCAACCAGTTGGTGGATTTGGGCTGAAGGGTATACCTCCCGCATTTGGGGCATTTAAAACCTTTGGCCATGATGAGGTCTCTCTGTCTAGGAATGTGGGACGACTGTAATGCTAGCACTCTTGTGTGCAGGGGCAGATCGCCGTCTGTTTGCCCCCGGGGCTTGGTAGTGTTCCTCCATACTGTGTGAGCGTAGGGGAGTAGTGGTGACCGTCAGCGCGGACGAAGCGAGCCGGACGCTGCCGGCGCTCATCGACCGCATCGCTGCCAGTCACCATGCTGTCGAGATCGTCTCGAGTAACGGCCGAGCGGTCCTCATGCCGGCCGACGAGTACGCGAGCTGGCAGGAGACCGCCCACCTCTTCCGGTCACCCAAGAACGCCCGGCGTCTGCTCGACGCATACGAGCAGGCTCTCATGGAGTCTTACCCTCGAACCTGACCGCATTGCAGGGGCGCTGGAGGGCGTCGGTGTCCAAATCGGATACAAAGGAGGCCCGGCGTTGCCAACCCGGGAAACGAAACGTTGGAATCATGCGGTTTCTTCTCGCAGGTTCTGTCCCGCTCTAGGCCTTTGTGTCCGATGTGGACATCGCCGGGCGTTCTGCGCCTGAGGAAGGTCGGGCCGGGCCGCAGAGGCGGTCAGCTCCGCCGCCCAGGAGAGCACTGAGGGGTGGGACGCGTCGGCGTCCCACCCCTCAGTCAGTGCTCAGAGCCGGATGACCGGCTCATCGCGTGCTCAGTTCTTCGCGCGGCGAGCCCGCAGCAGCAGGTACCCGCCGACAACCGCGACACCCGCAATGCCCAGGCCCAGCAGCGCGTTGGTCCCCGTGCGAGACAGCCTGCTGCCGGCCTTCGCCGCCCGCGTCGGCGCGGCGCTCGGCGCGCTGGCACCACCGGTCGGCTGCGCCATGGCTCCGTCAGACGGCCGATCAATCTCATCGGGCTCCATGCCCGGCTTCGACGGCGCCGCCGCGCTCCGGCTCGGTGCCGGGCTCGCGCTCGACGACGCCTTCCCCGACGGCGCCGCGGTCGCCTTCGGGTTCGCCACCGACGGCGCCCGGCCCGTCGCACCCGGCTTGGGGGCCGAGCTCGGCTGTGCTCCCGGCTTCTCCGAAGGCGCGGCGCTCGGCTGCGCACCCGGCGCCTGCGTGGGCTCAGCAGAAGGCGCCACCGTCGGGGCCTGCGTCGGCTCAGCGGCCGGAGCAGAGGACGTCTCCGGTGCGGGCGCAGCGGTCGGCCCAGCGCTCGGCTCAGGCGCGGAGCTCGGTGCCGGGGCCTGCGTGGGCTCCGTGCTCGGCGCGGCCGTGGGCTCCGGAGCCGGGGCGCTGCTCGGCTCAGGGACAGCGCTCGGCTCAGGCGCGGAGGACGGTGCCGGGGCCTGCGTGGGCTCAGCGCTCGGCGCGGCCGACGGGGCCGGCTGCTCCGTCGGTGCCGCCGAGGGTGCCGCTGTCGGCGACGGTGCCGGGCTCGGCTCCGCCGGCTTCTGGCCGCACTGCTCGCCGAGCCAGTTCATCGTGAAGTTGCGGTACCAGATGCCGCCGTAGTTGGCGCCGTCATGGGCATCCTCGCTGAGCAGCCCGATGCTGCCGTCGGACTGCACGGCGATCGTCGTGTAACCGACGAAGGGCTCGTGGAAGACCTTGCTGGTCGTCCAGGAGGCGCCGTCGTCGCAGGACATCGAGATGGTGCCGCGGTCACGCGACCACGGCTTCGGGTTTGGCGAGTGGCTCAGCAGCAGCACCTTGGCGCGCGGGTCGTCCGGGGCGGCGTTCGGGAAGGCCCGGATGATCTGGGCGTTGTCCACCGAGTCAGGCAGGTTCTGGTCGGACACCGGCTCACTCCAGGTCTGCCCGCCGTCGGTGGAGTGGGCCACCTTGCGGAAGCCGGAGCTGTCCGAGGCGCGTGAGTTGAGCATGAGGGAGCCGTCGGAGAGCTCAACGACCTTGTTCTCATCCATGCCGGTCCCGATCGGCGTGCCGGCCTGCCAGGTCTTCCCGTGATCGTCGGAGTAGACCGAGACGGCCTGCACCGCGCCGCCGGCGGTCCTGATCGTGTACTGCTGCACCAGGCGCCCGGCGTGGGGGCCGTGCTGAATCTGGATGCCCTGGCCCGAGGCCGCGAAGCGCGCGGTCCACGGGTTGTCCTTCGTGATGTCCGCGGTGATGGTGCGGTGCGTCCAGGTCCAGCCGTTGTCCGTGGAGGTCGACACCTCCGCCTGGATGATGCCCCGGTTGTCCGGGTCGGTGCCGGCCTGCGAGCCGCCCCAGCCCTGGTCGTAGGACTTGACGTGGAAGTTGAAGATCGTGCCCGTCTGGTGGTCGACGACGTAGCTCGGGTCGGAGTAGCCGACCTTCTTGCCGGTCTCCGTGCCCTGGTGGATGTAGGTGGGTGCCGACCAGGTCTTGCCGCCGTCGGTGGAGCGGCGTTGGACGATGTGGTTCGGGTTGGGGGCGTCGCTGCCGCCGTTGCCGTTGTCCTTCGGGCGCTCGTCGTAGGAGATGAGCAGGTCCCCGTTGGGGGCGGTGGTGATCGCCGGGATGCGGTAGTTGTCTGTGGCCGTGTTGGGGGCCACGTGCTGGGCCTGGCTCATCGAGGCCGGCAGCTCCGTACTCGCGTCGGGCGCCGGGGCGGGCGTGGCCTGCGGGTGGTCGCCGACGACGTTGATCGGGGTGCCGGTGGCGGTGAGCGTCTGGAGGGCGGCGCCGTCAGTGCCGGTGGCCGTCAGGGTGATCGACGGCGTCCAGCGGCCGGCGTCGACGTCGGCCTGCGTGATCGTGTGGGTGAGTGGCTTGCAGTTGTAGACGGCGCCCTTGCCCGGCTTGAGGCCGCCCCAGTGGCACTGGCGGCCCAGGTCGTCGAAGGAGGACTCGGTGGCGGCGACGTTGATCGTCTTGTCCGACACCGAGCGCACGCGCACCGTGTAGGTGACGGTGTCGCCCAGCTTGTAGTTCTCCTGGCTCGACGACGGCGTGATCGACTCGACCCGCAGCGAGTTGGCCTTGACCGGGCTCGTCGCGCCCTTGATCGTCTCCGGGGTGTTCAGGGCCTTCCCGGCGTACTCCACGGCCTTGACCTCGTAGGCGATCTGCGGGGTGAAGCCGCCTGCCTTGAGGTCCTCGGCGGTCACCGTGTGCGTGGCCAGGCCGGTGCAGTCGGTCTTGGTCGTCCCGGCCGGGACGTTGCGCCACCGGCACTTGGAGACGTTCCCGGACAGGTTCGTTGAGGCCGGGGCGTAGGAGTGGGCCTCACCGCTGGTGTTGGTGAGGGTGATGTTGAAGGTCATGACATCGCCGACGGAATAGAGGCCGTCCGCGGGCGCGTTCACCTGCGTGATGGTGACGTCGGCCAGGCCGTCAGACGTGGGGACGGCGTGCGCCGGGGGTGCGGCGGCGATCAGGCCGGTGGCGGCCAGTGGCAGGGAGCCCAGGAGGGCCGGCAGGCGCCTCCGGGAAAAAGGACTGTGCGATGTCATAGGTGTTCCGTTCTAGGGTGCCGAGGCGGCCTTGCCTTCAACAGGAGACGTAGACGGTAGATGTCAGACGTCTCACGATAAGGTAACGGAACATCTCGATTCTGCAAAGTCGGGCGAGTCGCCAAAGGCCGACCGTTCGGTCCCTGATGGCCCAGCCGTTCGGTCCCTGACACCGTGGCGCATCGCGCACACTTCGACAAAAACTTCAGAATCGACGGTGGGGTCAGGT
>NZ_KV789136.1:0-23174 GCF_001807465.1 Actinomyces sp. HMSC08A09
GCGTCCAGGCGGGGGCGCTCGGCGTCGGCCCGGGCCCGCAGCAGCGCCTCGGTCTTGGAGGCCTGAGCCTCCTGCTCGCGCTGGTAGCGGGCGGCGTCGGCGGGCTTGCGCACGGTGGAGTCCAGCTCGCGCTCGGTCAGGGCGGCCTTGGCCTCGGCCGCCTCCTGCCCGATGATGGCGATCTCGCGCTCCTTGGCGGCGCGGGCGATCGGGCCGGCGGAGTCGGCGTCGGCCTGGGCCTTGTCCGTCTCGGCCTTGAGCTGGGCCTGACGCAGGGACAGGTCGCGCTCGCGCTCGGCGATCTGCTGGCGGGAGGTGACCTCGGCGTCGCGGGCCTCACGCTCGGCGTTGGCCCGCGCGATGCGGGCGTCCTTCTCGACGCGCTGCTGCTCGGGCACACCCAGGGACTCGATGTAACCGCCGGCGTCGGTGATCTCGGAGACCTGGAGCATGTCGATCTCCAGACCCATGTTGGCCATGATGCTCTTGGCGTCGTCGAAGACGTTGCGCTGCAGGGCGTCGCGGTCGGAGATGAGGTCGGTGACCGTCATGTGGCCGATGATCGAGCGCAGGGAGCCGATGAGCGCCTCCCGTGCGGAGTCGGCGATGGCCTGGTCCGTGTTGGGCTTGCCCAGGAAGCGCTTGGCGGCGGCCCGCACCTGCTCGTCGGAGTCGCCCACCTTGACGGCGGCCACGGCGGCGACGTTGACGTGGATCTTGTTCTCGTCCTCGGCGGTGACCTTGAAGCCGATCGTGGTCTGGGTGAAGGGCAGGTACTGGATGGTCTGGATGACCGGCAGGACGAAGTCGCGTCCACCGGGGTGGACGATCTTGACCGTGCCCCGGTTCGATCCGGAGATCAGACCGGTGAGGTTGGAGGGGACGACGACGATGCGGCTGAACAGGTAGGCGACCGCCGCCAGCACGATGATGGCGACGACGGCGATCAGGCCGATGAGTGATACACCCATGCGGGTTCCTTTCTGTGCGGGAAGATGGGATGAAGGAGGATGGTGGGCAGACGGCGCAGTAACAGGTGGGGTGCGGTCCGTCAGCGGCTCCCGGTGGGCTCAGTCGCTGATCTGCTCCCAGGGGACGATGGCCAGGGTGGAGTCGACGGCGTCGAGCACCCAGGCGCTCTGCCCCGAGCGCAGCGGCTGCTCGGAGTGCGCCGGCAAGGTGAGCTGGTGGCCGCGCGTGACCGCGCGAACCTCACCGCTGCCGTCCTTCCACCACAGGACGGTGACCTTCTCACCGACCAGTTCGGTGGCGGTGGGCGGAGCCGTGTCCAACGGCATGGAGCGCCTGAGTCGGTTCCACAGCCAGCGCATGAGTGCACCGGATCCGAGGGCTGCTGCGGTGGGAACGCCCCACAGCACCGCCGCCGGCACCTGCGCCGCGGCCGAGCCCGTCGTCGCCGTCACCCCCATGCCGATGGCGCCGAACACGGCCACAGGCAGAGCGAGGATCGGCACGAGCCCATCGGGCAGGAGGGCGTCCAGCAGTCCGTCGAACAGGATGCCGGCCACCAGGACGGTGCAGCCGATGATCGCGCACCAGGCGAAGACGCCCACACCAGCTCCCTTCCGCGCAGGCCCCTCGACCTCCGACACCTGGATTCTGCCACGCAGGCCGGCACGTCAAGTCGGGGTTGGGATGGGAAGAACAACCCAGGTGGACTCAGGCGCCGCGGGCGCGCGGCAGCCGACCGGAGTCCTGCAGGGGCGGCGCAGCCGAGGACCAGGACGTCGCCGTCGGGATGGCCGTCGCAGCGGAGGGGTTGGTGGGAATGGTCATGGTCTCCTGCATCGCCGGATCGGTCCCCTGCTCGGGGCCGGCCGGGGCGGCGGTGCCGGCGGTCCTACCTGTGCCGGCTGTGCCAGCCGTGGTCACTGTGACCGCTGCCTTCCGGTGGGATCCGACGGCGTCGGCGGGGACGGCACCGGCGGCTGCCACTGCGGAGGACTGGTCTGCCTGCTGGGAGGCGGTCAGGATGGGCGGGCCCGATGGGTCGGGGACGGGATGGCCGGCGCTCCCGGGTACCTGGGCGGAGGCCTGGGGTCCTCCTTGGGGCGGGAGGAACCCGTAGCCGGCGGCCGCGGCCGGAATCGCACCGGCTGCCGCGGCCGAGGAGGGCTGGGGCCCGGTGGGCCCGGTGGGTCCGGTGGGCACAGTGACGGTCTGCGCGGATACAGCCACGGCTCTCACTGGTGACCCGACCTGGCGCTCGGCCGGCGGGTTCGCCTGGGCGCCGGTGTGCTGGGGGCGCGGCTGGGCCGGCTGGGCCGGTTGGGGCCTTGCCGGTGCGGCGCCGGCGGCAGCGGCCGCTGCGATCGGTGAGGCGGGCTCCTCGGTGGTGTGGCGCCCTGTCTGCGTTCCGGGGGGAGTCGAGGCGAGAACCGGCTCGGTCTCCTCGGTGTTGGCCGAGGCCGTCGACGCTCCCGAGGTCGCTGCCACGGAGGCGGACAGGGGCGAGGTTGTCACCGTCCCCGTGACCGTGATGGCGTCAGGGGCCGCGGCTGCCTGCATGGACGAACCAGATAGGGCGGCCTGGGTGCGTCGACGCCGGGAGATGCGACTGGGGGTCGGGTCCTCGAAGACTCTCCTGGGCGCCTGGGGCTCCCGGTGACTTCTCGGGCCCGCGGGGGAGTGCTGGGGCTGGCCCTCAGGTGCGGAGGTCTGCTCCGGTGGCGCCGACTGGGCGTCGGCGGCCTGTGGCGGGGCCTCGGGCAGCGAGTCGGTGGACGGCCCCGAGGGCGCGTCGGTCCGCGGCTCCAGGATGGGGACGGCAGCCGCTGGGTCCGACGGCTCCGCGCTGCCGGGTTGCTCGCCCAGGGCGGCGGCTGAGAAGGATTGCTCGGGCACCGGCGCATGTGAGCCGGTGGTGGCGGTCGTCGTCGCAGGCGCTGCTGGCACCACCGGCCGGGCCGGCTCGGGAATGGTCATGGAGCGTGCCGGAGCCGCTGCCCGCCCGCCCCGGCGCCCGGGGGTGATCGGAGGCCAGACGACATCGGCGTCGGACACTGGGGCGGCGGCCGGCCTGGAGGGCGCCTCCGAGGCCCTCCTCTCCACCCGGTTGCGCGCCCGGCGTGAGCGCCGCCGGGGCTCGGAGCCGGAGGCGCGGGCGCCGTCCGTCGAGGGCACGGCCCTTGTGGCTCCAGTGACTCCACTGGCCCGGGTGGCCCCGGCGGGGGAGGCGGGGCTCGGGTAGTCGGCGAACTTGGCGATGTGGTCCAGGTCGTAGTGGGTCGGGTCCTGTCCGGCGTTGCGCAGCACGTCCTCCAGAGGACTGAGCAGGGCCAGCCGGAAGGCGGGGTCGACGCAACGGGCGTTGACCGCGCCCCAGATCTGGTCGGCGGTCAGGGACTCCTCGGAGGATCCCAGGTCATTGCGGATCGCGGTGACCAGGTCCGACTCCAGACGCGCGTAGGCCATGGCGTAGGCGCTCGGCCACGGGGCCTCGGGCCGCTGAGTGCGCAGGAGGGCGAAGTTCCGCATAGCGCGCAGCACCTCGTCCGAGCCACCCACCAGGGCCCCCACCCGCAGGCGGTCCAGCGCCTCATTCTTCATCGTCCCGGTGCCCTCGGGGCCCAGCAGGTGCTTGGAGTCCTCGACGACCTCACGCAGGAAGACCCGGTAGGCGGCGACGCTGTCAGGGGTCGTGCGCTCCTTGGTCATCGAGCGCAGCCGCTCGGCGGCGTGACGCGCCGCCAGGCGGGCCGAGCTGGCCTCGGACTGGACCTCGTTGATCCGCGAGATGCTCGCCCGGGAGATCCGTGAGGCCTCCTTGAGGGCCAGGTCCGCATGCGCCGTCGAGCGCCGGGCGGCGAAGACGGCGGCAACGGCGACCAGGATGGAGACACCGGCTGCGATAGTGGCCACGACGGCGACGACGGACAGATCCATACCCCTATCCTGCCCGTAATCGACTCGATGGTGCCGCGAAAAAAGGGCCTCCCCAGATAGTCCCCAGAATCTCTGCGGGTGACGCCCAGGCCGGGTGGTGGCGACGCTCACGCTGAGCAGGGCAAGGGGGTGACGCCGCTGGGGCGGCGCGTTGGGAGGGGCCGCCGGCCGCTGCGGCGCGCATCCGCCCCGACAAGGCCGCGGCAACCTGCACCGATGTGCACAGGGCGAGATCCCCGGTGCCCGAGGCGCCCCACGCGGGCCCGTGGCGCGGTAGCGTCAGCGCCATGAAGAAACTCATCAACGCCGTTGACAACGTGGTCACGGACGCCCTGCGGGGCATGGCCGCCGCCCACCCCCACGAGCTCGACATCGACCTCGACCAGCACATCGTCTACCGCCGCCGGCCCAAGGAGCAGGGCAAGGTCGCCATCATCTCCGGGGGAGGCAGCGGGCACGAGCCCCTCCACGGCGGCTTCGTGGGCACCGGCATGCTCGACGCCGCCTGCGCCGGAGAGATCTTCACCTCCCCGGTCCCCGACCAGATGGTGGCCGCCACCAGCGCGGTCGACCGTGGAGCCGGCGTGCTGCACATCGTCAAGAACTACACCGGCGACGTCATGAACTTCGAGATGGCCGCCGAGATCGTCGAGGCCGAGTCCGGCATCCAGGTCGCCAGCGTCGTCACCAATGACGACGTCGCCGTCGAGGACTCCCTCTACACCGCCGGACGCCGCGGCGTGGGCGTGACCGTCATGGTGGAGAAGATCGCCGGCGCCGCCGCCGAGCAGGGGCGCCCGCTGGACGAGGTCGCCGGTATCGCCGCGCGCGTCAACGCCGCCGGCAGGTCCATGGGGATGGCCCTGACCTCCTGCACCGTCCCGGCCAACGGCAAGCCCTCCTTCGACCTGCCCGAGGGCGAGATGGAGATCGGCATCGGCATCCACGGCGAGCCCGGACGCCACCGCGAGAAGATCGCCCCCGCCGCTGAGATCGCTGAGCGTCTCGTCACCCCCATCCTGGCTGAGCTCACCGCGCTCACCGAGCTGGACAGTGCCGGCGCCGACGAGGGCGTCATTGCCATGGTCAACGGCATGGGCGCCACCCCGCTGCTCGAGCTCTATCTCATGTACGGGGAGATCGCCCGCCTCCTTGAGGGTGCCGGGATCACCGTGGCCCGCAACCTCGTGGGCAACTACATCACCAGCCTCGACATGGCCGGCTGCTCCCTGACCCTGGTGCGTGCCGACGCCGAGCTGCTGAGCCTGTGGGACGCCCCAGTCAACACGCCAGGCCTGCGCTGGGGAGCGTGAGGACCTGACACAATCGGGGTGCCCGATCGCCTGCGGGCACCCCAAGGAGACTGTAAGGAGAAGCGACATGACCGCAGAGGTGGGAGCCGCCCGCCACTCGCTGAGCGTGGCGGACTTGGCTACCTGGGTGCGCCGTAGCGCCGCACTCATCGCCGAGCACGCCGAAGAGCTCACCGAACTGGACGCCGCCATCGGCGACGCCGATCACGGCACCAACATGAAGCGCGGCCTGGCCGCCGCCGTCGAGGCTGTGGAGGCCGGCAGCTTCGCCAGCGCCGACGCCCTGCTCAAGAAGGTCGGCACCACCCTGGTCTCCACCGTCGGCGGCGCCTCCGGGCCCCTGTACGGCACCTTCTTCCTGCGTGCCGGGGGTGCCGTGGCCGGCCTGGAGGTGCTCGACGCCCAGGCGCTCGCGGGCGCCCTGGAGGCCGGGGTCGGCGGCCTCGCCGCACGGGGGCGGGCCACCACGGGGGAGAAGACCATGCTCGATGCCTGGAGCCCGGCCCTGGATGCCCTGCGCGCCCACCCCGGCGACCTCGCCGCCGGCGTCGCGGCCGCCGTGCAGGCCGCCGCCGAGGGGCGCGAGGCCACCAAGCCCATGGTGGCCACCAAGGGGCGGGCCTCCTACCTGGGGGAGCGCTCGGTGGGGCACATCGACCCCGGTGCCGCCTCCACCGTCCTGCTGCTGACAGCACTCGACGACGTCGTGGCCGGAAGGGCGTTGTGATCCCGGTGAGTCCTGCCAGTCCCGCAAACCTTCCCCAGTCCCCAGCGGTCCCTGAGCCGGAGTGGCCGAGCGGTGGCGCCGTGAGCGTCGGCATCGTCCTGGTCTCCCACTCCCGGGCCCTGGCCGAGGCCGCCATGGACCTGGCGCGCCGGCTCATCGTGGCCGTCGACGTCCCCGTCGAGCTGGCCGCGGGCCTGGCCGACGGCGGGCTGGGTACCGACCCCGGGTCTGTTGTCGAGGCCGTGGAGCGCCTGGCTGAGCGCTGCGAGGGCGTCCTCGTCCTGGCCGACCTGGGCAGCGGGGTCATGAGCGCCGAGATGGCTCTGGAGATGCTCGATCCGGCCCTCGCCGAGCGGACGCGCCTGTCGGCGGCGCCCTTCGTCGAGGGGCTGCTCGGCGCCTACGGCGCGGCCGGTATCGGCAAGGATCTTCAGGCCGTGGCTGCTGAGGCCGACGGTGCCGCCGAGGCCAAGCGTTCCCAGGTGGCCGCCTTCTGACGTGCTTCTGACGCGCGTCGTCGCATCAGCCGTCGCGTCAGGGGCCGCCGGGCCGGTTCACGCGCGGTTGGCGAAGCGCTCCAGGAGGGCGGCGTCCCCACCGACGACGAGCACGTCCTCGGCTGAGACCAGGGTGTCCGGGGTGGCGTACTCGAAGGGCTCGCCCGGGCTCATGAGGCCGAAGACGGTCACCCCGTAGCGCGAGCGCACCTTGGACTGCCCGATGGTGAATCCGTGCAGCTCCGTGGGCGGACGCATCTTGACGATGGTGAAGCCGCCCTTCTCCATCTCGATGTAGTCGAGCATGCGGCCCGAGACGAGGTGGGCGGCACGCTGACCGGCGTCGAACTCGGGGTAGACGACGTGCTGGGCGCCGATGCGGCGCAGGATGCGGCCATGGGCGCGGGAGATGGCCTTGGCCCAGATCTGGGGGGTCTCGAGGTCCACGAGGTTACCGGTGATGAGGACGGAGGCCTCCAGGGAGGTCGCCACCCCCACGACCGCGGTGCCGAACTCGGTGGCGCCCAGCTGCTCGAGGGCCTCCACGTCCGTGGCATCGGCCTCCACCAGGGGGATGCGGCCGGTCCACTGCCGCACGGTCGCGGGATTGGCCTCCACGGCCAGCACCTCGCGCCCCAGCCGGTCCAGGGTGGCGGCCACGGCCGAGCCGAAGCGTCCCAGCCCGATGACGAGCGTGGAGTCGGTGCGCGAGAGCGGGGCAGGCATGAGGTCTCCTGAGGTCGGCCGTGAGGCAGTGGCCCCTACGCTACCTCCTGCGGCGTCGACGGAGGCTCAGGCCGATCCCGCAGGCCACCAGGACCGTCGCCGCCCCGGCCAGGATCCACATCATCATCGTGAAGCCGCCGGAGTAGGCCTCGATCTGCGCGCGGTCGACGAGCTGGGCTTTGAGGGTCTCGATGATCTGCTTGCCCGTGGGCGACTGCGGTAGTGCCTGAGCGCGCATCATCGCCTCCATGGCTTCCGCCTTGACCTGCGCGGCGTGGTCGGTCACGTAGTCCTCGGCGTGCTGGGTGGCGTAGGAGGTCATGAGTGCCACCCCGAACGACCCGCCGATCTGCTGGGCGGCACTCAGGATCGCCGAGGCCAGTCCGGTCCGCTTCGCATCCACCCCGCGAGTGCCGGAGTTGAAGGTGACCGGCATCGTCAGCCCCAGGCCCATCCCGAAGACGATGAGGCCGGGCAGTGCCACGTGCTCGTAAGTCGATTCCGTGGTCATGCGGGAGAAGATGAGGAAGGCTCCCGCCAATACTGCCAGCCCCAGCGGCAGGGTGCCGCGCGCCCCGAGCCTGGGCACGATGATGTGCCCGGCTGGGATCGCGGTGGCGATCAACGCAAGGACCATCGGGAGGAAGACGACCCCGCTCTTGAGGGGCGAGTAGCCGAAGTGGTTCTGCATGTAGTAGGTCAGGTAGATGATCGCCCCCATCTGGGCGGCGCCGGCGACGAACTGCGTGGCGTAGGAGGCCGCCCGCACTGGCAGTGCCATCATCGACAGGGGCAGCACCGGGCGGCTCGCGAAGCGCTCACGGACCACGAACAGCACCGCGGCGATGCCGCCGAGTGCCAGCCAGCTGACGGTCGACGTGGAGGTCCAGGAGGTCTGCTGGGCCCGGTCGAGCCCGTAGACGGCGCTGAAGCAGGCTCCGCAGCCCAGGACCAGGCCGCTCAGGTCATCAGTGATGCGTGAGTCGCGGTCGCGCTGGTCGGCCGGTGGGAGGCTGCGCTGCCCGATGAGCAGTGCGGCGGCGGCCAGGAGAATGTTGATGTAGAGGGCCCAGCGCCAGCTGAACCAGTCGGTCAGCGCTCCGCCGACAAGCAGTCCGACGGCCGCTCCCAGGCCGCCAGTGGCGCCGAAGATCGCGAAGACCCGCTCCCGCTCAGTGCGCTCGGTGAAGGTGACATTGAGCAGTGACTGCGAGGTGGGGGCCAGCAGGGCGCCGAAGCAGCCCTGGGCCACGCGGGCCGCCAGCAGGACGGGGAACGAGGTCGCCATCCCGGCTGCGAGGCTGGCGATCCCGAATCCGATCAGACCGACCTGGTAGGAGCGGCGGATGCCGACCACGGCGCAGAGCCGTCCCCCGAAGAGTACGAGGCCTCCGAAGGCCAGGCTGTAGCCGGTGACCGTCCACGGGCTCTGGGACACGGTCATTCCCAGGTCCTCCTGCATGTGCGGCAGGGCGATGGCGATGATCGTCAGGTCCAGGACGATCATCAGCTGGGTGAGGACGGCGCTGACCATGACTGCGCGGCGGTTGGGCCGCTGCACGGCTGCGGGAGTCTTTTCCTGTATCTCCGGTGCTGACTCGGTCTGCTTGAGAGTGGGTGACGCTGTGAGTGTCATCGCAAACCTCCATATCAAAACTATCGTTTTCGTTTGCGCTCGGGAGTTTAGGCTTCCCGCGATGCCTAGTCAACAACGATCGTTTCGATTTGGGGTGTGCTTTGAGTCGCTTATCCTGAACTCATGCCACGAGTGACCGCCGCCTACCGGGAGCGTCAGACCGACCGGATCCTGCAGGCCGCCGAGGAGTGCTTTGCGCGCAGCGGCTTCCAGGCCGCCTCCATGGACGAGGTCATTGCCGCGGCCGGAATGTCGTCATCGACGGTCTACCGCTACTTCCCTGAGGGCAAGCGCTCTCTCGTTCGGGCGGTCCTGACCAGGCGCATGGGGCCGCTCGTCGAGCGGATCAAGCGGATCGCCGAGTCCGAGGAGCCGCTCGACTTCGAACAGGACTTCATTGAGGCGCTCACCCTGCTCAACTACCAGCGGCACGGCGCGGCAGCCGACTCAGAGGTGGACCGGCAGGATGACGCTCTTCAGGGTCCTGGCGACGTCGGTCTGAGCTCCTGGGCGCCTCTGGCCTACCACGCCTGGGGGGAGCTGACCCGTGATCCCGAGATGAGCGTCCTGGTCCAGGAGAGCTACCGGGACATCCACGGAGGTCTTGCCCGTCTGTGTCGCAACGGGCAGAGGGTGGGGACGATCTCCAGCCGTCTGAGTCCCGAGCAGCTGGCCTCCCTCATCCAGAGCGTCTCCTTCGGTCTCATCGTCGAGCAGCTCATCACCGGCCGCGCTGATGTGGAGGGCGCGGCCGCCACTCTCAGGCAGCTGCTCGCTCCAGAGGGGGCGTGATCCTGACAGTTCCCGAGGGCGTTCACCGGTCCCCGGAAACAGGGGGCCGCCCGACGTCAGTGGGGCTGCCGCCCCGGTCAGCCGATCATCGGGCTGGCCTCGGGCATCCGGATGACGCGGCGCCGCTCGCGCAGCGCCAGGGCGCTGGCCGCCGTCATCGTGCCCACGCGGCCGACGAACATGAGCGCCACGATGACGTACTTAGCCCCGTCCGGCAGGGAGGGCGTGATGCCCGTGGACAGGCCCACGGTCGCGAAGGCGCTGATGACTTCGAAGAGAATCCGGTCCAGGGACAGGTTGGTCATCTGCAGCAGCAGGAGCGTGGCCAGTCCGATGATGCTGGAGCCGATGAAGGCCACCGCCACGCTCAGGCGCACGGTTGAGGGGGTGATGCGCCGCCCGAAGGCCTCGATGTCCTGGTCGCCGCGGGCCTCGGCGAGGATCGCCAGCAGCAGGACCGCGAAGGTCGTCACCTTGATGCCGCCGGCTGTCGAGGCTGAGCCGCCACCGACGAACATGAGGGCGTCCTGGAGGAACCAGGTCGCCTCGTGCATGTGCTCGGGCGGGATCGTGGACAGCCCTGAGGAGCGGGCGTTGACGCCGTTGACGAGCGCGGTCATGATCTTCCCGCTCGTGGGCAGGGAACCGTAGGTGAGCGGATTGTTCCACTCGAAGGTGGCGATGGCGATGGTCGAGGCGACCGTGAGGGCCAGGTAGGTCGTCAGGGTCAGCTTGGTGTGCAGGCTCCATGTACGGGGGCGGCGGCGTCGGCCCATGATGTCCAGGATGACGGGGAAGCCGACGGCGCCCATGAAGGTCCCCAGGATGATCGGCAGGCCGATCCACCAGTCGGTGGAGTAGGCCTCCAGGCCCTCGGGCATGATGACGAAGCCGGCGTTGTTGAAGATCGACAGCGCCATGAAGACCGCGTACCACAGGGCGTGGCCCACATCGAGACCGTGACTGAGGAAGGGCGGCAGCAGCATGAGCGTCAGGAGGAGCTCGCAGCCGGCGGCCGTGTAGATGACGGCGCGCAGCAGCCGCCCCACCTCGCCCAGGCGCGACTGGTTCTCCGAGGCCGCCAGCATCCGCTGAGTCAGTCCCACGTGCCGGGACACCGCCAGGGACAGCAGGGAGGCCAGGGTCATGACTCCCAGACCGCCCACGGCCGCGGCCAGGATGATGACGACGTGTCCGAAGGTGGACCAGTAGGCAGCCGTGTCCACCGTGCTCAGGCCGGTGACGCACACGGCCGAGGTGGCGGTGAACAGGGCGTCGAGGAAGTCGGAGCGCTCCCCGCTGGTCGTGGCGATGGGGAGGCTGAGGAGGCCGGTCACCACCACGATGATGGCCGCGAAGACGATCACGGCCAGCCGGGCCGGGTAGAAGCGGGCGGCCCTCGCGATCTGGCCGAGGGGCTCGATGTGCCTGAGCAGGCGGCGAATCCCGGTGGGCTCCGTACCCGGCAGCGGGGGGAGGGGCGATGGCTCCTCGAGGGGGTCGGCTCCCTGTCTGGAATTCGGGGGCTTCTTGTGGCGCTTCCACGCATGGCCGACGACGCCCACGAGTGGGGCATGCCAGTGGGCCTGACGGCGCCGGCCGGCCTGGGAGGCGCCGCGCTTTCCGGTCGGGGGCTCGCCGCGGGAACCGCGGCCGGGCTCCGGCTCCTGGGCGGTGTCTGTCTGGGGCACGGTCGCCATTGTGGTCCCGCTGGTGGGGCTTCGTCACGTTTCCCGGCGTCGTGGGCCGGGTGTGTTCGAGTGGGACCGGTGAGCGGCCTCCGGTGCTCGCCGTCCTGACGGCCGGATCAGGGGCGGATCTGTGAGGATGCCGCAGCGACAATTGGTGACCGAGTGTGAAATGCGACGCCTGTGGCGAATGGGGCCCGAGAAACCCTGTGCTAAGGCTGGTGCGGAGATATATTGGCTGTGTTCCTGCCCCGACGGGGCCACCCGCGACGAACGGACCTCAAGCTCATGGCACCGGGCCTTCCCACATCCCCCAGCGCCTCCGGCGCCCCCTCGTTCCTCACCGTGGCTGAGGTGGCGGCGATGCTGCGCGTGTCCAAGATGACCGTCTACCGGATGGTGCACTCCGGCGACCTGCCCGCGATGCAGGTCGGACGCTCCTTCCGCGTCCCCGAGCGTGCCGTTCACGACTACCTGTCCGCCGGGCTGGGTGACTGGGGCCACGACGCGTCAGAGGCATCAGGGTCCTAGGAGCCGCTACACTCAGGCGGTCACCTGCGTGGTCGGCCGCTGAGCCTCACGCGCCGACCAACCGCCCCATGGCATAACCCTCGCCGGCCTGCCTCGGCCCGCAGGGAGGGTCTGCGGGCACTACAAGCGAACTGCGAGGAGATCTCATGGGATCCGTCATCAAGAAGCGCCGCAAGCGCATGGCCAAGAAGAAGCACCGCAAGCTGCTTCGCAAGACGCGTCACCAGCGTCGCAACAAGAAGTGAGACGAGCGGCCCGCCCGCGTCTCGGGGCTCCGTGCACACTACTGGTGTGAGCGGGGCCCTGCTTGTCTCACGAGGAACCGATCAGGAAGAGCGGAGACCTCCGTTGACCACCACCCCAGATGACCGCGCCCCCGCTGCCCCCGCTGAGGCCTCGACGGTGCCGACTGCGCCGTCGATCGAGCCGCAGCTGGTGGCAGGCGACTGCACCGTCCCGCTGAGCGTCGACGTCGACCCGTCCGCCTGGCCCGCACCCGTCCAGGCCCTGGCGCACACGCCCGGCTCCGGTGCCCGGCCGACCAGCCTGGCCGAGCTGACCACGCTTCGTGTGGGCGGCCCGGTGGGCAGTTACGTCGAGGCCACCACGCAGAGCGAGCTGACCGAGGCGATCCGCGAGGCCGACGCCGCCGGAACGCCCGTCCTCGTCATCGGCGGCGGCTCCAACATCATGGCCTCCGACGCAGGCTTCGAGGGTCTCGTCATCCGGGACGCCCGCGCCGAGGTCTCGCTCGTCTCGGACTCGGTGTGCGGCGGCGTCGAGGTCACCGCCACCGCCGGAACCACCTGGGACGACCTGGTGCGCGAGGCCATCGCCAGCCAGTGGGCCGGGTTCGCGCCCCTGTCTGGGATCCCTGGCACGGTGGGCGCCGCCCCCGTGCAGAACATCGGGGCCTACGGCGCCGAGGTCGCCGAGCTCATCGCCAGCGTGCGTGCCTGGGACCGCCTGCGCAACCGGGTGGTCTGGCTGGCCCTGGGTGAGCTGGGGCTGGCCTACCGGGATTCGCGCCTCAAGCAGTCCCTCACCGACACCGAGGTGGGTGGCGGGCGCCTGTGGGGGCCGACCGGGCGCTGGGTGGTTCTCGACGCCACCTTCGCCGTGCGGCAGGGCTCCCTGTCCTCCCGGATCGCCTACTCCCAGCTGGCCGGGGCGCTCGGCGTCGAGCTGGGTGAGCGCGTGCCCGAGCGCGAGCTGCGCGAGGCGGTTCTCGAGCTGCGCCGCTCCAAGGGGATGGTGCTGGACGGCGCCGACCACGACACCTGGTCGGCCGGCTCCTTCTTCACCAACCCGATCCTGACCACGGAGCAGGCCGAGCACCTGCCGGAGGACGCACCCCGCTTCCCGGTCACCGACCACTCGCAGGTGGTGCTCGGAACCAAGGCCGCCCCCGTCATCGAGGGGCTGGTCAAGACCAGCGCCGCCTGGCTCATCGACCACGCCGGCTTCAGCAAGGGCTTCGCCGTGGAGGCCGGCGCACCGGCCGGGCTGTCCACCAAGCACGTGCTGGCACTGACCAACCGGGGCGGTGCGACAGGGGCGGACCTGGCGCGCCTGCGTGACGCGGTGGTGTCCGGCGTGCGTGAGCGCTACGGCGTCACCCTTGTGCCCGAGCCCGTCCAGGTCGGCTTCTAGGCCGCCTGTCCAAAGCCCCGGCGGCCCCGGTAAGTGTCAGCGCGTCCCGGGGTGCCTGTGCAATGCGATGGTGGCCGGCGTGCATGAGCGTAATGGCGTCACCCTTGTGCCCGAGCCCGTCCAGGTCGGCATTTAGGTTGCCTGTCCAAAGCCCCGGTAGCCCCGTAGTTCACCGCGCGAGTATGTGGTCCGTCGCGGGCGCCCCTGGCTCTGGGGAGCGGTCGCTGCGGGCACTGTCCCTGTCCCTGGGGCGTGGTTCTGCGTCTCAGAGTCCTTATCCGGGCGTGCTCGCTGCCGGTTCTAGCCCCTAGCGCGCAACCGCGCGAGACTCAAGGTCGCCGGCCTCCGGGCCGTCGGACTGCGCTCCCAGAGCCTGGTCGGGCGCCGCCAGCCAAGCGTCCACCTCGGCCAGCCAGGTCCGCTTCGCCGTCGGTGAGGCCAGGCAGGCGCGGATCGAGCCGCGGGCCAGTTCGGCCAGCTCGGCGTCGCCGCAGCCCAGGGTCCGGGCGATCTCGTACTGGTCGACGAGCCTGGACTGGAAGAGCAGGGGGTCGTCGGCGCTCAGGGCGATCTGCGCTCCATGGCTCATGAGCGTACGCAGGGGGACGTCGTCGGGGCTGTGATAGACCCCCAGGCTCACATTGGAGGCGGGGCAGACCTCGAGGCTGATGCCGGAGGCGACGATCGCTTCCAGCAGGGCGGGGTCCTCACCGGCGCGAACCCCGTGGCCCAGGCGTGTGGGGCTAAGCGCGGAGACGACCTCGCGCAGGTGGTCGGGTCCTAAGAGCTCCCCTCCGTGCGGCATGGAGGCCAGGCCGCCCCGGCGGGCGATGGCGAAGGCCCGCTCCCAGGAGGAGGTCTGCCCGGCGCGCTCATCGTTGGACAGGCCGAAGCCGATCACCTCGCCCGGCTGATCCCCGGCGTAGCGCACCGCCAGGCGCGCGAGGGTGCGGGCGTCCAACGGGTGACGCATCCGGGAGGCCGCCACAATGACCGCCACCTCCACCCCGCTCAGGGCCGTGGCCTGCTTGGCGGCATCGAGGATGATCTCCAGGGCCGGGGTGATCCCGCCGACGAAGGGGGCGTAGCTGGTCGGGTCGACCTGGATCTCCAGGCGGCGCGAGCCCTCGGTGGCATCATCCAGGGCGGCCTCCAGGACGATGCGGCGCATGACCTCCTCGGTGCGCACCAGGGCCCGGGCCGTGTCATAGGCGCGCTGGAAGCGGAACCAGCCGCGCCGGTCAGCGGGCACGCGCAGGGGGTCGCCGTCCAGGAAGTTCGAGGGCAGGCGCGTGCGCGCGCTGGAGGCCAGCTCAATGAGGGTCTCCAGGCGCATCGACCCCGTGAAGTGCAGGTGCAGGTGCGCCTTGGGAAGAGTGGCGAGGTCTCGCATGGGTGGATTCTTCCACGCGTTCGCACCCCACCGGCAGCCCTCCCACGCGAGGCAGGAGACACCGAAGTGTCACGATTGGCGACTTTTCCCGGAGCCACTGACAGCCTGCGAGGGGAGAGGAGGGGGCGGACCAGCGCAGATAGGGGAGAGGTGCCTGGCCACCCCGCCTCGACTCGACCTAAAGGTCGCCAGGAGTGACATCCGGGTGGATTCCGAGCCGGCGCGCCACCGAGGAGACGATCCGCACCGTCTCCCGATCCAGTACCTGGTCGCTGGTCAGACGCAACGGGGTATGACCGCGCGCGAGAGCAGCCTGATCGCGTAGGTGGTCGCTGTGCCAGTCCGGGCGGGAGGAGTGGTAGGTGTAGCCGTCTGTCTCGATGAGCAGGGCCGGGTAGGCCGCTGCGGTGAGGACATGGGTGCCCTCCGCTGGCCCGGGAACGATCGCCTGAGGCCTTTGGCTGAGCACCAGGTCCACCTCGCCGACCCCGTCCACCATGACCGCCGCGACGGGGTGGTATCCGGCCTGCTCCAGGTCGTGGCGGGCGATCGTCTCCAGCAGGGAGCGCGCCCCTGGGCAGGCTTGGGAGAGCAGGGATCGCAGCGATGCGTTGCGCGGGCCCGGCAACGCGGATTCCAGCTGTGCGCGGGTCGTGTATCCCAGGCGCAGGGCCGCATCCAGAGCGATGAGGGCATCGAGCTCATCGGCGCAGCGCATGAAGCAGATGAGAGCCTGCTCGACCTGCGCAACTGGTGGCTGAGTGTCCTCGGGCAAGGCCAGTCCCCTGACGCGGTGGACCACTGTGCGGCCGATCGCATCGGGAACGCGGCTTCGCTGTGCCGGGATGGCGACATGGAGAACACCGGGTGATGTCCTCAGCGGAATGCCGTAGTGCTTCATCGCGTGTCCACAGCTCACCACGCCTCCCAGTCGGCGGCAGGTGACGACGAAGGTCTTGGCCGACGGCAGGGACACGACGTGACCGGGGTGGGAGGTCAACGCCTTCTCAGACAGCATGCGCGCCACCGTCCTGCGCTCTGACCGGGTGAGGCTCAGTGAGGAGAGCCGGGCTGCGCCGTTCCTGGCCAGTAGCCGAGCGCGCACATCGCTGCGGCGGACATCATCAAACATATTTAAATAATGTCAAACGGTGCTTCGAGGTAAAAGACATGGGATGGCGCTGTGGATAACGTCGGACGTCCCTCGGTGTTGTCAGTGCCTTCGTTGTCACGATTGGCGACTTTTCCGCCCGGTACCGACAGCCTGCGACAGGAGGGAACGGCGCTGACCTGCGCAGATAGAGGGCAAGGTCCCGGCGCCCCCTCCCCGAGCCGACCTAAATGTCGCCAGGAGTGACAGATCTAGTGGCAGATCTGTGCCCCTGCACGTCCTCCACCTGGACCACCTGGCGCATCGTGCGGGAACGGGTGGGCTTCCGCTGTTGTCGAACACTCGGGGCCGTTTTGGAGGCGAACCATCAGGTGGGTGGGGCAGACTAATTGCTATGAACCACTCGTCGGCGTCCCAGGAGCCCGAGGAGGTGGCCCTGCTGACGGGGCCGCGTGCCGCGTCCGTGCTCTCCGCCGCCCTCGCCCCGGCCGGCCAGCGTCTGGCCAGCTGGGAGGTCCACTCAGTCCACCATCGCCCCGGAGCGGGGGTGTCCGTGGGGTACACGGCCGTTGTCGTCGCGCCCAACGGGCGTTCTACCACCGAGTACCTGTGTGCTACGACGGCTCGCCTGTCCAACGCGCACGCACCGGGACTGACCCGGGTAGCCCCCACCGGCGGGGACGGCCCCGCGGTCCATGTGTGGCGCCACCCGGCCGACCCCGAGCTTCCCGGCCTGGTGGTGGCCTGTACGCCCTCGCTGCTCTCGGCCCGGATCGGCACGCAGGTCAAGGCCACGATGGTCGCCTACCGGCCCACCCGTCGAGCGGTCGTGCGCGCCACCTTCCCGGATGAGACCACCGCCTACGCCAAGGTCCTGCGCCCGAGCCAGGCCCCGTCCTTCGCCCAGCGCCACCGCCTGCTGACGGCCTCAGGTGTGCCCGCGCCCGAGGTCCTGCGGGAGGACCCCGATGGGCTCGTCCTGCTGTCCACCGGTCGAGGAGTGGCCCTGTCCGGCCTGCTGTCCCAGGGCATGAGCGTCTCGCGCAGCGAACGCGTCTTCAACGGCCTCATCTCGCTGTTGGACGCCCTGCCGGCCAGCGCCATGCAGCTGCCGGCGCACGCCGCCTGGTCGGAGCGGGCCCGCCACTACGCGCACGCCGCCGCCACGGTCCTGCCCGAGCACGCCGCCCGCGCCCGGGCCGTCGCCGAGGGGGTCGAGCAGCTCATGGCCGCCTCCGACGCCGGTCGGCCGGTCCCGGTCCACGGCGACTTCTACGAGGCCAATGTCCTCATGGAGGGCGAGTCCGTCACCAGCCTGCTCGACGTGGACTCCCTGGGGCCCGGCTACCGGGTTGACGACCTGGCCTGTCTGCTGGGGCACGTCAGCGTGCTGGACCACCTGGCGCCCGCCTCCTACCCGAAGCTGCGTCCCATCCTGGAGACCTGGACCCGCATGGCCGAGCGGCAGGTGGATCCGGTCTCCCTACGTGCGCGCTGCGCCGGCGTGGTCCTGTCCCTGGTGGCCGGCGCCCGCCGCGAGGACGGCGGTCCGTGGCGCCCCGACGCTGAGGGCCGCCTGGCTCGCGCCGAGACCTGGCTGGCGCAGGGCCGAGAGATCCAGGCCCGCCGCGGCGCCCACTGAAGCCCACCCATCGCACGTCGAGCCGGGCAGGCTTCGCGGTACCCGACAGACTCTCTGTCGGCTTGCGCGGAACCTGCCCGGATCGGGGTGCTCAGAATCTGACGTGCGAGTCCCTGGAGATGGTGAAACCGCGGCCGGTGATTGTGTTCCAGCAGGTCATCCCCTTGGACTGTGAGGTGCAGGCGTAGTCGGAGAACGTCGTGGTCTCCCCGTACTGGAGCGTGTGGAAGGTGTCCCCAGGCTGTCCCAGGTACTCCTCTCCGCAGCGGACCTCGGTGCGACCGGCGAGCGCCACGATGGAGAACTCCCGGTCGGGGCAGTCCTGCATCCCGGAGGAGGCGTAGCTCCGTTCCAGGATTGAGCATCCCACCCCCTCGTCGTACAGGATGCAGGAGATGTTCTTCGACGGGGTGTCCACGTACTGGTAGGAGTAGGTCTTGGCTGACGGGGGAAGAGTCGGTCCTTTGTCGGGTAGCGGTGTCGCTTCGGCCTCGGTGGCGTCTGCGGTCGGTTGGGCGTTCTGCCCCGCCGATGTTTCTGCCGCCTGGGTGGGGGCTGGTGCTGCGGAAGCGGCTGAAGCCGTTGTCGTTTCCGACTGTCGATCCCGGTTCGCCAGCAGCATCCCGGCGAAGGTTCCGGCGGCGGCGACGGCCAGGACCAGGGTGATGACCAGGGCGGCTATCAGCCCGGTGCGGGACCCGGAGCGGGAGGCCGGTCGGGGCTCGGATGGTTCGACGGGCGCTGTCTGAGCAGGTGCCGGTGCGGCTGCCCGCGTTGGCATGGTCGGTAATGTCTTGAGGATCGCCGTGTGAGGATCTGCTTGCACCGTCGCTCTCACAGGAGCCTCGGTGTGCGGTGAGCTGCGGTAGTCGGTCGTTGTGATCGAGGGCAGGGCCGCAGTCTTGGCCGTCCTGAGGTGAGTCGAGTCGGATGCTGTCGCCGCGCTTACCGGGGTTGCGGGTGAAACTTGAGACAAGTTGCCCAAACCCATCTGGAGAACCTGCTCGCGCAGCACCGCGGGGATAGCTGGATTGGCGGCGACGACCGGTCGTAGGTCGGGAAATGCCTTGGCGAGGTACTCCAGCACCTCGGGCTCGGTGCTGGGGTCGGCGGCGCGACGTTCATCGTCGGGAGTGTGGGCGGGCACGAATCGGATGATAGATCCCTCAAGGAGACGGAAGGCCGGGCCGCAACCACATTGGTATCAAACGCCGAGCCGGGCAGGTTTTGCGGCGCCCGACAGACGTTCTGTCGGCTTGCGCGAAACCTGCCCGGCTCGGCGAGGAGACGGAGGGGTGGAGCCTCAGGCGCTACTCGACCTCGGCCAGCAGCTTCTGGACCCGGCCCACGCCCTCGACCAGGTCGTCGTCGCCCAGCGCGTAGGACAGCCGCACGAAGCCCGAGGGGCCGAAGGCCTCACCGGGAACGATGGCGACCTCGGCGTACTCGAGGATGAGCGCCGCCAGCGTGGCCGAGCTGTCGATCGTGGTGCCGCGCAGCGTGCGCCCCACGAGCCCCTCGATGCTGGGGTAGGCGTAGAAGGCGCCGCGGGGCACGGGCACGGTCAGTCCCTCGATCTGCGAGAGCATCTCCACCATCGTGCGCCGGCGCCGGTCGAAGGCGGTGCGCATCTGCTCGACGGCGGCCAGGTCGCCGCTGACGGCTGCCAGCGCCGCGCGCTGCGAGACGTTGGCGACGTTGGAGGTCAGGTGCGACTGGAAGTTGGTGGCGGCCTTGATGACGTCGCTGGGGGCGATCATCCAGCCCACGCGCCATCCGGTCATGGCGTAGGTCTTGGCCACGCCGTTGAGGACGATCGTCTGCTCAGCCAGTTCGGGAACCAGCTTGACGACATGCGCGCTCTGGGCGCCGTCGTAGAGGAGGTGCTCGTAGATCTCATCGGTGATGACCCAGATCCCGTGCTCCAGGGCCCACTGGCCGATGGCGGTGAGCTCCTCGGGCGTGTAGACCGAGCCGGTCGGGTTGGACGGCGAACACAGCAGCAGCACCTTGGTGCGTTCGGTGCGGGCGGCCTCGAGCTGGTCGACGCTGACCTTGTAGTCCTGGTCGGCCCCGGCGAAGACCTCGACCGTCGTACCTCCGGCGAGGGCGACGGCCTCGGGGTAGGTAGTCCAGTAGGGCGCGGGCAGCAGGACCTCGTCGCCGGGGTCGACGAGTGCGGCGAAGGCCTGGAAGACGGCCTGCTTGCCGCCGTTGGTGACCAGGATGTCGTCGGGGGAGACCTCGTAGCCGGAGTCGCGCAGCGTCTTGGCGGCGATGGCCTCGCGCAGGACTGGCAGTCCCTTGGCGGGGGAGTACTTGTGGTTGGCCGGGTCCTTCGCGGCGGCGACGGCGGCCTCAACGATGTAGTCGGGGGTGGGGAAGTCTGGCTCTCCTGCGCCGAAGCCGATGACGGGGCGGCCAGCGGCCTTGAGGGCCTTGGCCTTGGCGTCGACGGCCAGGGTGGCGGAGGGGGCGATGGCGGACAGTCGGGCGGAAACGCGGTGCGTGGGTGCAGGTGTCACCCGACCATGGTCCCACGACCAGCGACATCCGTGCGTCTGAAACACGTCTGATCCGCCGATGACGACGCCGGAGAACCTCCGGGGCGCCTCCAGGGCTCCTCTGGGGACGTGGCAAGGCACTGCACCCCGGCCGGCCCCGGCGTGGCGCACCCCACGGCCTGCGGTTACCGCAAAGGCTTCCTCGTATGGCAGACTAGAGCACCGCTGAAGGGCAGTGGCGCAATTGGTAGCGCACCGGTCTCCAAAACCGGCGGTTGTGGGTTCGAGTCCCGCCTGCCCTGCTGAGAACGGCGGATCTGTCGGGAGATCCCGTCGGTTTCGTCTTCTCCCCGCTGTGCGGGAACTGACCTGACCGTCGACCCTGAGGACCCAGATTCATGAGCGAGAGCGCACGCGCCGCGACAGGCAAGTCGGCCACCAAGCGCGGCTTCTTCGGGCGCATCGCCCTGTTCATCCGCCAGGTCATTGACGAGCTGCGCAAGGTCGTCTGGCCCACCATGAACGAACTGTGGACCTACTTCACGGTAGTGGTCGTCTTCATCATCGCCATCATGGCCTTCACCGGGGTACTGGACTTCGCCTTCAACCGGGCCGTCATGTGGCTCTTCGCCTGACCTCCCGGCCTCTGCGGCCGTACCCTCATTGGGGATGCGCGGTTGCGCCCCTGACCACGTCTACTCCCGACGCCGCTGCTGTTCGCGCGGCCCGTCGCATCCGCTCGTCTCACGCCACTGGAAAGCAGGTACACCATGTCTGAGGATGTCTCCTCGCAGACCACTCCCGACGACGTCGAGGCCCTGACCTCGCTCGCGACCGACGACGCCGGTGACGCCGTCGAGCCGGTTGAGGCCGCCCAGGCCGATGCGACCGACGAGGCCGCCGCGCCGGCCGAGGAGGCGCCCGTCGTCGACCCGCTGGCCGAGTTCCGCCGCCAGATGTCGGCCCTGCCGGGGCAGTGGTACGTGCTGCACACCTACTCCGGCTACGAGCGCCGCGTGGCCGCCGACATCATGGCCCGCGCCGAGAACTTCGAGGTCGAGGACTACATCTTCGACGCCACCGTCCCCATGGAGACGGTCATCGAGATCAAGAACGGCAACAAGAAGAAGGAAGTCTCCCGGGTGCGCATCCCCGGCTACGTGTTCGTGCGCATGGACCTGGATGACCCGGAGACCTCGGACAAGGTGTGGCGCACCATTAAGGACACCCCGGCCGTCACCGGCTTCGTGGGGGACCGCTACAACCCGGTGCCGCTGACCTTCGAGGAGGCCGTCGCCCAGCTCGGCCCCACGCCCGAGGAGATCGCCGCCAAGGAGGCCGCCGCCGCGGAGGTCACGGCCCCCGAGTCCGGCTCCGGCACCCAGATCGCCACCGGCGGACAGGTCTTCGAGGTCGCCTTCGAGGTCGGCGAGTCCGTCATCGTCACCGACGGCCCCTTCGAGTCCCTCCCGGCCACGATCGCCGAGATCCTTCCCGAGACTCAGAAGCTCCAGGTGCTCATCTCCCTGTTTGGCCGTGACACCCCGGCCGAGCTCTCCTTCAACCAGGTCGCCAAGATCTGAGGCGATCTGAGGACAGGCCCCGTCAGCCGTTGTGGCCCGACGACGCGGAACAGCGTCGTCGGGCCACAACCGCCTGAGCTGCGCCAGCGGCCACGGCTCAAGAGCCGTGAATCACAGGCAGATCTCCTGTGATACCGCGCACCGGGCGCCCTGCTCGGCTCGGCAGCGGGCTACGATGAGCGCTTGTGTGTGCGCATGCACCCACGGCTGCACGGCAGGCGTGCAGCACATCCGGACAAGTAAGAAGGACCCATTCCTATGGCCCCCAAGAAGAAGGTCGCCGGGCTGATTAAGCTCCAGATCCAGGCCGGCCAGGCCAACCCCGCTCCGCCGATCGGCCCCGCCCTGGGTGCTCACGGTGTCAACATCATGGAGTTCTGCAAGGCGTACAACGCGGCGACCGAGTCGCAGCGCGGCAACGTCATCCCCGTGGAGATCACCGTCTACGAGGACCGCTCCTTCACCTTCATCACCAAGACCCCGCCGGCCGCCGAGCTCATCAAGAAGGCCGCGGGCGTCCCCAAGGGATCCGCCACCCCCCACACCGTGAAGGTGGCCTCCCTGACCCAGGCTCAGGTGCGTGAGATCGCGGAGTCCAAGATGCCCGACCTCAACGCCAACGACATCGAGGCCGCTGCCAAGATCATCGCCGGCACCGCCCGCTCCATGGGCATCACCGTCGAGGCCTGAGGCACTCGCCGGCTCACCGGCTCTCTCAACTCAATCCCCATACGAAACCGTGGAAGGGCCTCGCGCGGCCCGAACACCACGACTGCAAGGAGAAGCAGATGACCAAGCGCTCCAAGGCCTACCGCGCCGCGGCTGAGAAGATCCAGTCCGGAGTCCTCTACACCCCGGCCGAGGCCGTTCACCTGGCCAAGTCCACCTCGATCACCAAGTTCGACGCCACCGTGGACGTTGTCTTCCGCCTGGGGGTCGACCCCCGCAAGGCGGACCAGATGGTCCGCGGCACCGTGTCCCTGCCGCACGGTACCGGTAAGACCGCCCGCGTCGTCGTCTTCGCCCAGGGTGAGCGCGCTGAGCAGGCCCTCGCCGCCGGTGCGGACGAGGTCGGTGGCGACGAGCTCATCGAGAAGGTCGCCAAGGGCTACACGGACTTCGACGCCGCCGTGGCCACCCCGGACCTCATGGGCAAGGTCGGCCGCCTGGGCCGCGTCCTGGGCCCCCGTGGCCTCATGCCCAACCCCCGCACCGGCACCGTGACGATGGACGTGGCCAAGGCCGTCTCCGACATCAAGGGCGGCCGCATCGAGTTCCGCGTGGACCGTGCCTCCAACCTCCACTTCATCATCGGTAAGGCCTCCTTCACCGAGGAGAAGCTGACGGAGAACTTCCAGGCCGCCCTGGAGGAGGTCCTGCGCCTCAAGCCCTCGACCTCGAAGGGCCGCTACATCCTCAAGGCCACCATGACCACCACCATGGGCCCCGGCATCCCGATGGATGTCACCAAG
>NZ_KV789137.1:0-15159 GCF_001807465.1 Actinomyces sp. HMSC08A09
CAGAAGTGAGGAGACAGCACAGTACCCTTACCCTACGAAGCCGAGGCTTAACCTACGATCGCGCGGGCGTACCCGTCTCCTGGGTGTAACCGCGGGCCACTGCCCAGGTCCAGATGCGGTCCAGTTCGGCATCGCCCCGGCGCACCATCATGGACCTCGACAGACCGCGACGAGTCAGCCCCGGCAACCAGACGGCTCGCCCTTGAGGGACCCTGACGTAAGCTCGGGCGCTCAGGCTCACGCCGGCAGCATCCCCGGCGTCCCCGGTGAGGAGGGCCAGGACGATGAGGACGAGCCCCAGGAGAATCACCAGCAGCGGGGGCGCACTGGGGCGCTTGACGAATAGGTCGCTGCGGGACCGGGGCCAGGGGATGTCGCGCCGGAAGCCGAGAACTCGCGTGTGGATACCGCTGGAGTCGAATTCGGTCCGCATGGACATCACCATCGGAACCGGCACCAGGAGTATCAGCCCGGTGATGAGCATGGTGAGGCCGAGCGTGGAATCGTCCCCGCCACCAACGATGGTCTTGAGCCCGGACGCCAGGAGCAGCAGCCCGACGGCGCCACACAGAACGAGCACGATCCAGCCGGACCCGGTTGCGGCGGTACGGCGGACCAACCTGTCGGTCACCGGCACAGCGGATGCTCGCTCGGGACGATGCACCGGCGGCGTGAACGTCCGGGCCGCGGGGACTCCCTGGAGCGCAACGACGGGAACGGGGACCGGAGGGGCCGATGGCTGCTGGTAGTTCGGTCGGCCGTCATTCGATCGACCGCCACCAACTCGGCCGTACCCGGCCGAGCCGTACTGACCGGGTGCCCCCTGAGGAACGGCCCCACCGTAGGGGTCGGGGCGGCTCCCGGGCCGGCCGTAGGGAACGGGCCAACCGTCGGACGTGCCTGTCGGTGGTTGCGTCATGGGAACCTCTTCATCAAGGCGGTCAGCACCAGATCGTGGACGGTGGGGTGCCATGAGCGTATTCCACACCGGCCGCGACCACACCGCCTCCAAGGGCCCAGTCCTCCCCATCGACCGAGAACGCTGGAGGAGGCTGCGCGTCCTCAACGTCCACCGTGTGCGCCCCGACTCAGGGGCGGTTCAGGCCCTGACGGCGTTCCTGCCTCGCTCGCAGTCCCTGCTGGACACCGAGCACGCCGTTGAGCTCGACGTACTCGCCCGTCTCCTGGGTGTATCCGCGCGCGACCGCCCACTCCCAGATGCGGTCCAGCTCGGCGGTGCCCTTCGCCTCCAGCGCCTGGGCACTGACTCCGGACCAGGTCAGACCGGCCAGCACGAATGCCTTGCCGGCGGGGTCGATGACGTGCCCCTCGGCGTGACGGATCTGGATCTTGCCGGCGGCGACGCCCAGGGCCGCCGGCGCACCGGGGACCTTGACGAACAGCCCCGTGCGCGACCGCGGCCAGGGAATATCGCGGCCCCTTCCGCCGGCCCCGATGTGGATGCCCGTGGCGTCGAACACCGTGCGCACCGACATGAGGAACAGGATACCGAGCAGCAGGAACAACCCGAGGAGCAGCAGGATGACGAAGGCACTGATCGTGCCCTTGTCCCCGAGATGAATGAGGTTCCAGACCGCGCCGGCCAGGCACGCCAGCCCAAAGCCGCCGCCCACGAGAAACTGAATGCGGCTGGAGGTCGTCGCCGTGGGCTTGAGGACCAGCCTGTCCTGTTCCACGGGGATGGGGCCGAGCCGGGAGGGCTGGTACTCGTACTGCGGGGCCGAGGAGGACTGCTGCGCGCCCGCGACGCCGTAGGAAGCCGCCTGAGGCCCTGCAGGCTGTCCGGCCTGCTGACCGTACTGAGCCTGAGGTCCGGGGTAACCGTACTGCACAGCTCCGACCTGACTCGTCTGGCCGTACTGGGCCTGAGGTCCGGAGACGCCGGCTTGACCGTAGGGGTTCTGCTGGGCGGGGGCACCATACTGGCCGGGCTGTCCGGGCTGACTGTAGGGGCCGTTGGCCGGTGGCTGGCTCATGAGCACTTTCCTCGATGGTTCTTCACATGCGCGGAGTCCTGATCGGACCCGGACAGGATACCGAGACAGTCACACGGCAGCCTCAGGCAGGACTCCCCATCCCGCCCTCGGAGACGAGGTGGACCGCAGCAATCCTCATCGTCCCCGTGGTCCTTTCTCATCCAGCGCGGAGGCGCTCAGGACTCACGTACGTATCGGTCTCCCAGGTGTAGCCGCGCGCGATGGCCCAGTTCCAGATCCGATCCAGCTCCGCCGAGCTTCTGCGCTCCGTGCCGGACCTGGACAATCCTCGGCGCGACATTCCTGCAAGCCAGACAACCTGCCCCTCGGCGTCGAGGACGTAGGTCCGAGCGGCCAGACTCATGCCGGGGAACTCATCCGGGGTCAGGTTCCCATCGCTCAGGAATACCAGAACCACGATGAAGAGTCCGGCGAAGGCCATGATGAGGAGCCCCAGGACCGGGTTCTTAGCCGGCCGCTGGACGACCAGCCCGCTGCGGGAGCGGGGCCACGGGACGTCGTGCGCGCTCCACAGCCCCCGCACATGGATCCCATCCGCATCGAACCACGTCCTCCTTGAGGCCGCCACCGAGACAGGGACGAGGAGCAACAGCCCGAGTATCAGCGCCGTGAAAAACGCTCCGCCCCATTCCCCCACGAAGAGTCGCGCGATGTTCAGCAGGTATAGCCCTGGGATGCCACAGAAAATGAACACGATCCAGCCGGAGCCGGTGAACGCGGTTCTACGCACCAGCTTCTCCGTGACCGGCGAGATCGGCGGCACCCGATGACGCCGTCCCGGGTTCCACTGGGCAGGCCAACCATTGGGATCGTTGACCGGCGGCTGACTCATGAATATTTTCCTCAAGGGGTTCTTCGGACTTATGGGGGCTGACGACGCTTTGTCAGCCTATCGCCCTGGCTCTGTGCCGGCTTTTGGTAGTACTCCCCATCGGCCCAGCCTGCGCTTGGCAGTTATCTGTCGCCGGTCAGGCGGCGCAGCACGCGTACCCGCGGACTCCAGGACGCGGGCCGGGCCACCGAACCGGTCACCTCCCGCTCGGCGTTGTCGAGGAGGTCCTCGACGACGGCGTCGTGCAGGGGCTCGACCACGGCCGAGAACATGAGCCGCATGGCGCCGCGGGCACGGCCGATGAGGACGTGGCGGATGCGGGTGCGCTCATCGTCCAGGGCGTCAAGGCTCAGTTCATGGGCGCCGATGATCCCTGTTCGCGGACGGAAGGTGAACCGCACTCGCCGGCCGGGCTCGTACTCGCTCACGTAGTAGCGGATGACGCCATGGCCGCCGTCGGCTCCCACCGCCAGGGGTCGGTCCAGGACCATCGGCGTCCAGGACTGCGAGGGCCAGAGCCGGTCGTCCTTCTGTCCCAGCCCGTCAAGCAGGGCCCCAAGGGACTCGATAGGGGCGTTGATGACGCGTTCGTGAACGTTGCGGATCATGAGTGCTCCTCCATGGTTGTCGCCTGGCTGTCGCACAGCTGTCGGCCGCTTGTCTGACAGGATCGCACCCGACCATGAGGTCGCACAGGACTGCGGCGCGCCGCAGCGAACCATCCCCAGCCCATCCAGGGCGGTCAGCTCACAGGTGCAGGAGCATGCGGGCGTTGCCCAGAGTGTTGGGCTTGACCCGGGCCAGGTCGAGGAACTCAGCCAGACCGTCGTCGTGGGAGCGCAGCATCTCGGAGAAGACGTCCGCACCCACCGGGGTGCCCTCGATCGGCTCGAAGCCGTGGGCGCCGAAGAAGGGCTCCTCGAAGGTCATGCAGAACACCCGCTTGAGCCCCATCTCCCGGGCCTGCGCGATGAGCTCGCGCAGGATGGCTGAACCGAGCCCGGTCCCCACGGCGTCGGGATGGACGGCCAGGGTGCGTACCTCGGCGATGTCGTCCCACATGACGTGCAGAGCCCCGCAGCCCACGATCCTGGGCGTGGCCGACGCCTCGTAGCCGTCTGCTCCACCGGGCCCGGCGACGCCGGGGATCTCCTCGGCGACGATGAACTCCTGGATGTCCTCGAAGTAGGAGATGAGATCCTTGGCGATGAGGACGCGACGCTCAGCGTAGGGCCGCACCAGCTCGGCGATGGCGCGCACGTCCGCCGGGCGGGCCGGCCGCAGGATGCGTCGGGAGCCGTCGACCCCGTAGACCTCGGCCCGGCGAGCTGCCCGGCCGGTGGGCAGGTGTTCATCTGTCCTGACAGCAGTGCTGTTCATCGTCGTCCGCATTCAGTGAGACTCAGTTCTGGTCGTGGGCCCCGCGAGCCGGTGCTCCACCGACGACGTCGGAGCCGTGAGCAGACCGCAGCGCGATCCGGGCCCACATCCTGCCACGTTCGCGACTCATCGAGAACCGCCTCCCTTCTGGCCGCGGGCCTCGGCGAGATCCAGGACGGCGCGGGCGGTGGCGTCGTCGACGACGAGATCCGTGGCGGTCCGAGCGCGCAGCGCGGCCAGCAGGGCGCGGGCCTTGCCGGTTCCCGCGGCCACGCACAGGCGGCGCGGAATCCGGGCGAGCTGGGCGGGAGTCGGACCGGTGGCCCGGGCGTTGAGGGCGACGTCGCGCCAGGAGCCATCGGCGCGCAGCAGGACGGTGCACACGTCCCCCACCACATTCTGGCGGCGCAGCACGGCCTGGTCCCGGGCCGTGAGGTGACCGCCCTCGTAGACCTGAGAGGGCAGGGCCCCGTTGAGGGCATCGAGGGCGCCGACGCCGAAGACGGCCAGGCTCGCACGCCGCACCACCGACAGGACTCGCTTGACCGAACGCTCCGACCACATGGCCTCGCGCGTGGCCACATGGTCGAAGAAGGCCGGCACCGGGAAGGAGATCGTGCGCGCCCCCAGCGACAAGCGCATCCGGGAGAGCACCTCGCCGGCACTGGGCCCCTCACGCACAGGATCCGAGGCACCGTTGAGCTGGACGACGGTCAGTCCCGGAACGGACCTCGAGGGCAGGGCGGCGCTGACCTCCGACATGGTGGTGCCCCAGGCGACGCCGACGACGACACCTCCTGTGTCAGCGTCCCGACCCGACCCGGCGGACTCGCCGGCCGCGGCGGGCTTGTCACCCTCGGGACCACCGGACTCAGGCGCACCAACACCTCGGCCCCGGCCCGGCTCAGCCAGGGCCTCGATGAGATCGACCATGTGCGCGGCAGCGACGGAGGCGACCTGCTGGAGGCGGTGGATCTCCGTGGTGCCCTCGCGCACCGGGACGATATGCGTGCGAACCCCGAAGACCTGGGCCATCCGCCCCTCCAGGGAGCCGGCGCCCCCGGGCTGGACGAGGCTGACCCGCACGACACCCTCCTGGCGGGCACGTGCCAGGAGCCGGGAGACGGTCGAGCGCGACACCCCCAGGTGGTGGGCGATCACCTCCATCGTCTCGCCCTGGACGTAGTACATGGAGGCCGCCTCGTAGGCGCGCAGGAGGCCGCCGGGGTCAGCGGCACTGGCCGCGCTCCCGGCCGCGTCAGCAGCGGTTCCGCCAGTCACGTCTTCCTCCTTGCTCCACCCGGCTCCGCCCTCCGACGACGGGCCGTTCCACACGGCTGCTGCGCACCGTGGGAGGGAACGATCCTGCCGCCTGCGACATCGGATGTCCTGTTCAGGAGAGCCGTCCACACAGTTGTGCGGACATTCTTGTGGATACCTCGAAAGTCTCGTGCACATTCGTGCACATCCCTTGCGCATTCTCCCACGCTCGGCGGACAGTGGTGTCCGCCACCACACAGGGGCCGTGCGAGCGCGAGGGAACGCGGCGGGCCCCGGCGCCGGAAGCCGGGACCCGAGCTGCCTCCCATCCGGCACCCCGGTCAACGCCGACCGGCCCCGCACAGACCCATCAGTCTCGATCTCACGACACGTAGGAGCCCAGGAGCCATGACCTCCACCCGCAAGCCCTCGTCCAAGAAGACCCCCCGCAGCTCCGGCCCGGCTGGTCCCTCCTACCCCGCACCCATCCAGGACACCGCGCTCAACGCCGCCCAGCGCGAGCGCGCCCTGGATGAGATGTCCTCCGCCGAGGGCCTGGACGTGCTGGTCGTCGGCGGGGGCGTCACCGGCGCCGGCATCGCCCTGGACGCCGCGGCCCGCGGCCTGCGCACCGGCATCGTGGAGATGGGCGACTGGGCCTCGGGCACCTCCTCGTGGTCCTCCAAGCTCGTCCACGGCGGCCTGCGCTACCTCTACCAGCTCAACTTCGCCCTCGTGCACGAGGCCCTCACCGAGCGCGGCCGCCTGCTGAGCACCACCGCGCCGCACCTGGTCAAGGCCCAGCCCTTCCTGTGGCCGCTCAAGCACCACTACGAGCGCTCCTACTCCGCGGTCGGCGTGGGGATGTACGACGCCCTGGCCCTGGCCGGCTCCCGCGGCCGCAAGACCGTGCCGATCCAGCGCCACCTGGGCCGCAAGGGCACCTCCGCCCTGGCCCCCTCTCTGGACACCAGCGGCCTGGCCGGCTCCATCCGCTTCTTCGACGCCCGGGTCGACGACGCACGCCTGGTCATCGACCTGGTGCGCACCGCCGTCGGCCTGGGGGCGCTGGCCGCCAACCGCACGAAGGTCACCGGCTTCCTCACCGACGAGCGCGGCCACGTCCACGGCGCCCGCGTCACCGACCTGGCCACCGGCACCGACCACGAGATCCGGGCCAAGCGCACCATCAACGCCGCCGGCGTGTGGACCGAGGACGTCCAGGACCTGGCCACCGACGCCGGAGGCCTGAAGGTCCTGGCCTCCAAGGGCATCCACATCGTGGTCCCCAAGGAGGCCATCGACGCCGAGACCGGGGTCTTCCTGCGCACCGAGAAGTCCGTCCTGTTCATCATCCCCTGGCCCGAGTACTGGGTCATCGGCACCACCGACACCCCCTGGGATCTGGACGTCTCCAAGCCCGTGGCCACCGCCGCCGACGTCGACTACATCCTCGAGCACGCCAACTCCGTGCTGTCGCGGCCCATCACTCGCGCAGACATCATCGGCGTCTACGCGGGCCTGCGCCCCCTGCTCCAGCCCAAGCTCAAGCCGGGTGCCGAGGCCGCCTCCACGAAGGTCTCCCGTGAGCACACGGTCACCCGGATCGCCCCGGGGCTGACCGCCATCGCCGGCGGCAAGCTGACCACCTACCGGGTCATGGCCTCCGACGCCGTCGACCACGCCCTGGGCGAGGCCCTGTCCCACGCCCACCCCTGCGCCACGCAGGAGCTGCCCCTGGTGGGTGCGGCCGGCTACCACGCCCTGGCCAAGCGGGCCGGGCGGATCGCCGGGGAGCGCGGTTGGACCCTGGAGCGGGTCACCCACCTGCTGGACCGCTACGGCGACGAGACCCCGGCCCTGTTGGAGGCCATCGACGCCGCCGGACCCGAGGAGCGCCTGGGTGAGCCGTTGGAGGAGGCCCCCACCTACCTGCGCGCCGAGGTCGCCTGGGCCGTCACCCACGAGGGCGCCGAGAGCCTCGACGACGTCCTGCTGCGCCGGGTGCGCCTGGACCTCTCGCGCCGTGACCGGGGCCTGGCCGCCGCCGACGAGATCCTGGCGATCATGGCGCCGCTGCTGAACTGGTCCGAGAAGGACGTCGCCGCCCAGAAGGAGGCCTACGCCCAGCGCGTGGCCCAGATCGCCGCGGCCGAGGCCGAGCTGACCGACGCCGCCGCGGTGGCGCACATCACCGAGCCGATCTAGTCTCCTGCTGGCCGAACGGACCGCCGCCGGTACCGCTCGGCCAGCAGGCTCCCCGTGGTGCCCGTCAGTTCCCGTGGAGGCGGGCACCACGACCACCCACCACCCACACCCCGGGCCTCGCAGTCCCGAGTACACCCGCACACCGTCGTGCAGAAAGAGAGCCGCACATGTCTGCGACCCTGACCCAGATCTTCGCCTCGGAGGCTCTGGGGACGTTTCTTCTCATTCTTCTGGGCTGCGGCGTCGTCGCCGGTGTCGTGCTGCCCACCTCCAAGGCCAAGGACAGCGGCTGGATCGTCATCACCATGGCCTGGGGACTGGCGGTCTTCGTGGGTGTCTACGCCGCCTACAAGACCGGCGCGCACCTCAACCCGGCAGTGACCATCGGCCTGGCGGTCGCTGGACGACCCCTGGCCGAGGGAATCTCCGCCACACCGGTCAACATCCTCGTCTACTGCGCAGCCCAGATGGTGGGCGCCATGGCGGGCGCCGCCACCGTCTGGCTGTCCTACAAGAAGCAGTTCGACCAGGAGGCCGAGCCCGCTTCCAAGCTCGCCGTGTTCGCCACCGGCCCGGCGGTGCGCTCCTATGGCTGGAACGTCGTGACCGAGGCGGTGGGCACCTTCGTCCTGCTGGCCTGGATCCTCGCCTCGGGCAAGACCCCCTCAGGCCTGGGCCCGCTGGCCGTGGCCATGGTCGTCGTCGTCATCGGCATGAGCCTGGGCGGCCCCACCGGCTACGCCATCAACCCGGCCCGTGACTTAGGACCGCGCATCACCCACGCCCTCCTGCCGATCCCCGGCAAGGGCGACTCGGACTGGGCCTACTCCTGGGTCCCGATCGTCGGCCCGCTCATCGGCGCCGTCGCCGCCGGGCTCATCGTCCCCCACGTCGCCGGGCTGTTCTGAGCCCGCACGCCCCTTGACCGCATCGACACCATCGCTGCCCAGCGCAGTTCTCACCACCGCCCCCTCACAACGCAGTGAAAGGACATTCCTTTGAGCCCCAACAGCACTGAGAAGAAGTACGTCCTGGCCATCGACCAGGGTACGACCTCCTCACGCGCCATCCTGTTCAACCACGACGGCGAGATCGTCGCCGTCGACCAGAAAGAGCACAAGCAGATCTTCCCGCGCGCCGGCTGGGTCGAGCACGACGCGAACGAGATCTGGGACAACATCCGCTTCGTCGTCAGCGGGGTGCTGGCCAAGGCACAGATCAACCGCCACGAGATCGCCTCGGTGGGCATCACCAACCAGCGCGAGAGCGCCGTCGTGTGGGACAAGAACACCGGCGAGCCCGTCTACAACGTCATCGTCTGGCAGGACACCCGCACCCAGAAGATCTGCGACCGCCTGGCCGGCGAGGACGGTCCCGACAAGTACAAGGACCGCGTGGGCCTGGGGCTGGCCACCTACTTCGCCGGCCCCAAGGTGGCCTGGATCCTGGAGAACGTGGCGGGCGCCCGCGAGCGCGCCGAGGCCGGCGACCTCCTCATGGGCACCATGGACACCTGGACGCTGTGGAACCTCACCGGCGGGGTCAACGGTGGTGTGCACGCCACCGACGTCACCAACGCCTCGCGCACGATGCTCATGAACATCGACACCCTGGACTGGAACCCGGAGATCTGCGCGGACATGGGCATCCCCGTCTCCATGCTCCCCGAGATCCGCCCCTCCTCGGGCGTCTTCGGCTACGGCCGCAAGAACGGCCTGCTGGTGGACACCCCCATCAGCGGCATCCTGGGCGACCAGCAGGCGGCCACCTTCGGGCAGGCCTGCTTCGAGAAGGGCCAGGCCAAGAACACCTACGGCACCGGCTGCTTCATGCTCATGAACACGGGCACCACCCCGGTGCGCAGTGAGAACGGGCTGCTGACCACCGTGTGCTACCAGATCGGGGACGAGCCGGCCGTCTACGCCCTGGAGGGCTCGATCGCCGTGGCCGGCTCGCTGGTGCAGTGGCTGCGCGACAACCTGGGCATCATCGCCGACTCCAAGGACATCGAGGCCCTGGCCTCCAGCGTCGAGGACAACGGCGGGGCCTACTTCGTGCCGGCCTTCTCCGGGCTGTTCGCCCCGCACTGGCGCCCTGACGCCCGCGGTGCCCTGGTGGGTCTGACCCGCTACGTCAACAAGGCGCACATCGCCCGGGCCGTGGAGGAGTCCACCGCCTACCAGACCCGCGAGGTCCTCGAGGCCATGAACGCCGACTCTGGGCAGGCCCTGACCGAGCTCAAGGTCGACGGCGGCATGACCCGCGACGAGCTGCTCATGCAGTTCCAGGCCGACCAGGTGGGCGTGCCCGTGGTGCGTCCGAAGGTCGCCGAGACCACGGCGCTGGGTGCCGCCTACGCCTCCGGTATCGCGGTGGGCTTCTGGTCGGGCACCCAGGACGTCATCGACAACTGGGCCGAGGACAAGCGCTGGGAGCCGACCATGGAGGAGGCCGAGCGCGAGCGGCTCTTCCGCAACTGGAACAAGGCCGTCCAGCGCACCCTGGACTGGGTCGACGAGGACGTCGTCGAGTAGGGCCGATGTCCGACAGTACTCAGGCGGCGCTCGCCGGCACCGCCTGAGCGCCCAGTCTCCCGGACGCCGCCGACGGGCCCACCTCCCCATGGGCCCGTCGGCGGCGTCCTTGCGCGCCACTAGTCCTCTCATACACTGTCGAGGCCCATGAATGGTCGGTAGATTCCTGGGTGGCGCTCCCTGGCCCGCCCGGGGAGTACTTCCCGTCCCCCTGTCAGGAGTCCCTGTATGACGGCCCACCCACCCACTGCCCACGTGTCCCCACCCGCCTCCGCCCCGTCGGCCTCGACGCCGGCGCTGCCCGTCGATGATTCCGACGAGCTCTCTAACACCGGCACCCCCTCGGGTGCCCGCACGGGCGAGCGGATCCTCGAGCGGATCGAGTGGGCCGACGTCGTGCGCATCGCGGTGGTGGGCGTGGCGGCACTGGGTGCCTGGATCGCGGGCACGACCGGCACACCCGGCTGGGCCGTGGGCGCCGCCGGGGCGGTGGTGCTGGCAGTGGGCTGCTGGCCGCTCTTGGTCGAGGCGACCGGTGACCTGCGCGAGCGGCGCATGAGTATGGAGCTGTCGATGCTCCTGGCCATCGTGGCGGCCGCCGTCATCGGCGAGTGGGTGACCGCCCTGGCCGTGACGGTCTTCGCGCTGTGCGCCGAGGTCCTGGAGGAGCTGTCAATGGATCGGGGGCGCGACGCCCTGACCGATCTCATGTCCTTCCTGCCGCAGACCGCGCGGGTGGTGGGGGCCCCGGAGACCACTGAGTCCGCCGAGTCGGCCGAGGCCGCCGAGGCCTCGCAGTCCCCCGGGGTCACTGAGGTCCCCCTGGACGAGGTCCGCCCGGGGCAGGTCATCGCCCTGAGTCCCGGGGGCCGGGTGCCGGTCGACGGCGTCGTGCGCACCGGTAGGGCCGACGTCGACCAGTCCCGGATCACCGGGGAGGCGCTGCCCGTGCAGGTCGGGCCGGGTGACCGGGTGCCGGCCGGCTCCATCACCCGTGGCGCCCTGGAGCTCGAGGTGGAGCGGGTCGGCGAGGAGTCCTCCTACGGGCGGATCGTGGCCGCGGTGCGCCACGCCCAGTCCTCGCGCGCGCCGGTCCAGCGCCTGGCCGACCGGCTGGCGGCCCGCATCGTCTACCTGGCGCTGGCGGCCGCCCTGGTCACCTTCCTGGTGACCAGGGACGTGCGCGCCACGATCTCGGTCATCATCGTGGCCGGGGCCTGCGGGGTGGCCGCGGGCACTCCCCTGGCGGTTCTGGCGGCCATCGCCCGCGCCGCCCGTTGCGGGGCCTTCGTCAAGGACGGTACCCACCTGGAGCAGCTCTCCGCGGTGGACACGGTGGTGGTGGACAAGACCGGGACCCTCACCGTCGGCGAGCCCCGGGTCGTGAGCGTCCGCCCCACCGAGGCCGCCGCCGGCGAGGGCGAGGTGCTGGCCCTGGCGGCTGCGGCCGAGTGGAACTCCGAGCACCCCATCGGCCGGGCCATCTACGCCGAGGCCGCCGTGCGCGATCTGACGGTGCCGATGCCCGGCGACGTCGCCTACTCCCCCGGGGCCGGCGTGAGCGCCCACGTCGAAGGACGCCAGATCACCGTGGGACGCTGCCGGGGACAGAAGAACCAACCGGAGCAGGACGCCTCCGACTGCGACGACGAGGCCGCCCTGAGCACTGAGTCCGACCCGGAGGCGCCGTCGGCCACCTCGGTGGTGGAGGTGCGGGCCGACGGACAGCTCCTGGGCACCATCGCCCTGGCCGACCGGTTGCGTCAGGGGGCGGCCGCCGCCGTGCGGGACCTGGGTGACATGGGCCTGGAGGTCCTCATGCTCACCGGCGACTCGGCCGCCTCCGCGCGCCACGTGGCCGGCCTGCTCGGCCTGGCCGAGGAGCAGGTGCGCGCCGACCTGCTGCCCACCGACAAGGAAGAGGTCGTCGACTCGCTGCGCCGGGCGGGCAAGCGCGTGGCCATGGTGGGCGACGGCGTCAACGACGCCCCCGCCCTGGGCGCCGCCGACGTCGGCATCGCCATGGGAACCGGCACGGACGTGGCCCGCGAGGCCGGGGACGTCGTGCTCGTAGGCTCCGCCCCGGCCGACCTGGTCGAGACCGTGCGGGTGGCCCGCCGGGCCCGGCGCATCATCATGGTGAACTTCGTGGGCACGGTGGTGGTCGACGTCGTCGGCATGATCGCCGCCGGGCTGGGGTTGCTGGGGCCGGTGGCCGCGGCCCTCGTGCACGTCGTCTCCGAATCGGCCTTCATCCTCAACTCGGCCCGGCTGGTGCCCCGGCGCCGCCGCAGACGCTGAGCCGTCCGGCCACCGACACCCACCGACACAGGCCGCAGCACCCGCGTCTTGAGGGCCTGGCACTGGGCGCCATGAGCTCCAGGCCGCCTCGACCGCCGCGCCCTACGTCCCCACTTTCACCTGGAAGAATGCGCGAAGACGGCGCACGGCCCCCGCATATGGTGCACAAGTCACCGTCTCCATGGCATGATCGTTGGGCCTTAGTACCCAGGACGCAGCAGCGCGGCTGCCAACCCAGCCCCGCTGACGACCTGGACGACCCATCAGTACTCACAGTGGAGTAGCCATGACGCCAGCCGTCCTGTCAGCCCTGCCGACGCATCCGGCACCGCTCGCCCCAGCCTTGGCGGGACTGCCCGCCGCCTTCACGCCGTCGACCACAGCCGTGGGCGGCAACGTCTACCTCACCGCCGCGGTGGGGCTGCTGCCGCTGGTGGTGTTCTTCGTCCTCATGGGCGTGTTCAAGGTGGCCACCCACTGGTGCGCCATCATCTCCCTGGTGATCGCCGCCGCCACCGCGATCACCCTGTTCCACATGCCGGTGGGCATGACGGTCATGAGCGCCACCCAGGGCATCGCGCTGGGATTCGTCCCGATCATCTACATCATCATCGCGGCCGTGTGGCTCTACAACCTCACTGACGTCTCGGGTCGCTCCAAGGACCTCAAGGCCGTGTTCAACGTGATCGGCAAGGGCGACATGCGCGCCCAGGCCCTCATCGTGGCCTTCTCCTTCTGCGGACTGCTCGAGGGACTGGCCGGCTTCGGCGCCCCGGTGGCCATCGCCGCCGCCATGGTGGCGACCCTGGGCCTGCCCAAGCTCAAGGCGGCCGTCGTCGTCATGGTCGGTAACGCCATCAACGTGGGCTTCGGCGCCATGGCCATTCCCACCACGACCGCCGGCAAGCTCGGCGGCCAGGAGCCGGTGAGCGTGGCCACCGCCATGGGGCACCTGACCTGGGTGTTCTGCGCCTTCATCCCGCTCCTGCTGCTGTTCATCCTCGACGGCGCGCGCGGCGTCAAGCAGCTGTGGCCGCTGGCGATCGTGGCGGGGCTGGCCACCGGAGTGGGGCACTTCTTCACCCCCTCGATCTCCTACGAGCTCACCGCCGTGCTGGCCTCCCTGCTGGGCCTGGCCGCCTCCTACGTCTTCCTGCTGGTGTGGACCCCGACGACCCCTGAGGAGTACCGCTCCCAGGTGGCCGCCGACGACGCCCCCGACCGCGAGCGCGTCATCCTGGCCCTGCTGCCTTACATCCTGGTGGTGGTCATCATCGCCACGACCAAGCTGTGGACCCTGGGCATCAACCTCGACAAGGCCTTCAAGGCCACCGACCTGCCCGTGAAGTGGCCCGGCGTGTACGGCCAGCTCCTGACCGCCAAGGGCGAGGCCTCCAAGAGCGCCATCTACAACCTTCAGACCCTGTCCAACCCGGGCACCTGGATCTTCCTGACCGCCATCATCGTCACCTTCATCTACGCGGCGCGCTCGGTGCCCGGCAAGTTCGAGATGAGCGTGGGCAAGGGCTTCGCCACGCTGGCCAAGACCTGCTACACGCTGCGCATGGCGATCCTGACGATCGCCGCCGTCATGGCCCTGGCCTACGTCATGAACTTCTCCGGCCAGACCTCCGCGATCGGTGCGGCCCTGGCCGCCACGGGCGCCGCCTACGCCTTCCTCTCCCCGGCTCTGGGCTGGGTGGGCACCGCGGTGGCCGGCTCGGCGACGAGCGCGGGCGCCCTGTTCGCCAACCTGCAGGCCACCGCCGCCCAGGGTGCCGGGCTCGACCCGAAGATCCTGCTGGCCGCCAACACCATCGGTGGCGGGCTGGGCAAGATCGTCTCCCCGCAGAACCTGGCCATCGCCTCGACCGCGGTGGACGCCCCCGGCACGGACGCCGAGATCCTCAAGAAGGCGGCGCCCTACTCCATCGGGCTGCTGCTGGTGCTGGGCGCTCTCGTGTTCCTGGCCTCCCAGGTGGGGCTGGGGGTCTGAGTCCGCTCGAGCCTGACTCCTACGGACGGCGCCCCCGGATCCTTCGCGATTCCGGGGGCGCAGTGCGTGTACTGACGCCTCCGGCGTCGGTGGCAGCAACAGCCACAGACAGCTCGAGGCCGGGACCTGATCCCTCGCCTGAGCCTGGCACGGTCCACGGGCGTCGCGGGCAGTTCTCCGTGAGGCACCGGGCCTCCTCCGCGGGCGTTTCTGATGAGTCTCGTCGTCATGTGGACAGGGAGGAGCGGCGCCGACCATAATGGCAGGGAGCCACCCGGGTACTAGCCGGGCGACTCCCCTAGCAAGCAGTCAGCCTCAGCTGAACCACTTGCTCAGGGCATCCACCAGGACACCAACGGCCCGGATCAGGCGAGCGATAGAGGTCAAAACGTCGCTCACCTTCCGGGCCGTTACCTTGCCCCGGCGGACTTTCGCGTTCCGGCCTTTCAGCTTGGACACGGCCCTCACGCAGTTGCGGGCCGAGCAGCTGCACATTCCCTCTGGGGCTTGTGCATCTCACGCAGTCGCCGACGGCACCGTCGCAGGTTCCGTGGGTCTCACAGGCCTCGCAGGATCCGACTCGGCAACAAGCGCGGGGCTCTGTTCGCCAACCTGCAGGCCACCGCCGCC
>NZ_KV789137.1:15179-23847 GCF_001807465.1 Actinomyces sp. HMSC08A09
CATTCTGGAGGCAAGCGCAGTCCTCGCCGCGAAAGTACGTTCTCGACGGCGGCTTCACTGGCTAGAGCGACGCGATTCTGCTGGGATGGGCGCGAAGGAGGCCCCGTGATGACTCATGCTCCTTTGGCTGCTGGACGCAGACACACCGTCCGATGTCTCCCCGACGGACGGGTGGTCGCCGTCGGAGCGGACGGTGCCGGAGAGTGCCGGGTCTCGCAGTGGCGAGGCGTCATCTCCGTCGCGGCGGGCAGTGTCCATCTGGCCGCCAACACCGGCCGGTCTCACACGCTGGGCCTGTGCAACGACGGAACAGTGCTGGCCTGCGGTTGGAACGCGCAGGGGCAGTGCGACGTCCGGGACTGGCGGGACATCGTCGCCGTCGCCGCAGGATGGAGATTCAGCGCAGGACTGCGCATCAACGGGACGCTGGTGACCACCGGCCGCGACGCCGAGGGGCAACGGCAGGTTGACCACTGGCGCGAGATCACCGGTATCAGCTGCGGCGACTGGCACACGGTGGCCGTTCGTGCCGACGGGAGCGTCTGCGCAGCCGGCAACAACGCCGCCGGCCAGTGCGAGGTGCAGGACTGGCACCGAGTGCGCGCGGTCTCCGCGGGCTACCTCCACACTCTGGGGCTGCTGGAGAACGGCACTGTTCGCGCGGCCGGGCGTCCGGAGCTCTGGGCCGGGATCGAGCGCTGGTCCACTATCACCGCCGTGGCGGCGGGCAGCTACCACAGCATCGGACTCAGGGCCGATGGGACCGTCGTCGCAGGGGGCAGATCAGAGTCCGGTCAATGCGAGGTGAGCCAGTGGCGCGACATCGTGGCCATTGCGGCGGGCGCGGCCCACACCGTGGGCCTACGCGCCGACGGCGGCGTCGTGGCCACTGGCTCCAACAGTCACGGCCAGCTCGAGGTCGGGGCCTGCCCCGCCGGCTGAGCCCGGCGCCGCCACCGCACTGACACACGTGAGGCTGAAGGGCTAAGCCCGAGCCCCGACGTCGGATCGGGGACGTACTTCCCAGCCGAGGACTGCGTTCTCCCACCGGCGACTGCGCCCCGGCACTCGCATTCTGGAGGCAAGCGCAGTCCTCGCCGCAAAAGTACGTTCTCGCAGCACAAGTGCGTTCTCGACGGCGTCGGCCGCGCTCCCGCCGAGGCCTGCTCGAAGCCCATCGCAGATAAGGGCAGTAATGCATGACGCAATCCACCTCTAGGACTTACCTCCCACACGCCGCAGACACCCCCTGTTCAACCCTCCCTCACCCCTCACAGAACCGCACCACCTCAACGGAAAACCTGTCTCAGAGAGCGGAACCAACCGACCGGGAGTCCGTCGTTGTCAGATGAGCACCACCACCGGGCCGTAGCCTGAGATACAGCCGAGGCCGCATCACATCCAGCTTCGAAGCAGGTGAGTCCGGGCGGTCCTCGTGACAGTCTCAGTTACGACGTCGTGGAGGCATATCGTGCGAATCGCCCTTTTCGCCACCTGTCTTGCGGACACCATGTTCCCGCAGGCAGCGCAGGCAACCGTCACCATCCTGGAGCGCCTCGGCCACCAGGTCTGCTTCCCCGAGGGACAGGTCTGCTGCGGCCAGATGCACGCCAACACCGGCTACTTCAAGCAGGCCGCCAAGATCACCCGCAACCACGTGGAGACCTTCTCCCCCGTGCTCGACGGCGAGTGGGACGCCATCGTCATCCCCTCGGGCTCGTGCACCGGCGCGGCCCGTCACGAGCAGGGCCTCGTGGCCGAGCACGTGGGCGACACGGCCCTGGCCAAGCGGGTCGAGCAGATCGCCGCGCACACCTACGACTTGACCGAGCTGCTCATCGATGTCCTGGGCACCGAGGACGTGGGCGCCTACTTCCCGCACACGGTCACCTACCACCCCACCTGCCACTCGCTGCGCGTCGCCAAGGTCGCCGACCGCCCCTACCGCCTCCTCAAGGCCGTCGAGGCCCTCACCCTCATCGACCTGCCCGACGCCGAGGTCTGCTGCGGGTTCGGAGGCACCTTCTCCATGAAGAACTCCGAGACCTCCACCGCGATGCTCGCCGACAAGATGAGCAACGTGATGTCCACGCGCGCCGAGGTCCTGTGCGCCGGCGACTACTCCTGCCTCATGCACATCGGCGGTGGCCTGTCCCGTGTCAACTCCGGGGTGCGCATCATGCACCTGGCCGAGATCCTGGCCTCCACCAAGGACGCACCCTTCGAGGGCAACATCTCCTTCGCCCCCAAGCACGTCCAGCACACCGGTAACTCTCAGCACACACAGGCGGTGGCACGATGACACAGGTATTTCTCGGTATGCCCCACACGGGCGGGTGGCGCACCGAGGTCGAGCAGCCCGAGGACACGCTGCGCTGGGGACCCACCTTCCCCGAGGGCGCGCACAAGACGCTGGCCAACACCCAGATGCGCCGCAACCTGGGCCACGCCACGCGCACCATCCGCTCCAAGCGCGCCGACCGCGTGTCCGAGATGCCCGACTGGGAGGACCTGCGCAACGCCGCCGAGGCCGTCAAGTTCGAGGTGGCCTCGCGCCTGCCCGAGCTGCTGGAGCAGTTCGAGGCCAACGTGACCGCCCGCGGCGGCATCGTCCACTGGGCGCGTGACGCCGCCGAGGCCAACCGGATCATCACCGACATCATCGCCTCCAAGGGCGTCGACGACATCGTCAAGGTCAAGTCGATGGCCACCCAGGAGACGAACCTCAACGAGTACCTGGCCGATCGGGGCATCACCGCCCACGAGACGGACCTGGCCGAGATGATCGTCCAGCTGGCCGACGACATGCCCTCGCACATCGTAGTGCCCGCGATTCACCGCAACCGCTCCGAGGTGCGCGGCATCTTCCTGGACCGTATGGAGGACGCCCCGGCGGACCTCTCCGACGACCCCAAGGAGCTCACGGCCGCGGCCCGCTCGCACCTGCGCAACAAGTTCCTGCACGCCTCGGTGGCCGTCTCCGGCACGAACATGGGTGTGGCCGAGACCGGCACGGTCTCGATCTACGAGTCCGAGGGCAACGGGCGCATGTGCCTGACCCTGCCGGACACGCTCATCACCCTCATGGGCATCGAGAAGCTGGTGCCCCGCTTCCAGGACGTGGAGATCTTCTCCCAGCTCCTGCCGCGCTCGGCCACCGGTGAGCGCATGAACCCCTACACCTCCATGTGGACCGGTGTCACCGAGGGCGACGGCCCCAAGGAGTTCCACCTGGTGCTCATGGACAACGGGCGCACCAAGACCCTGGCCGACCCGGTGGGCCGCCAGGCCCTGGCCTGCATCCGCTGCGGGTCGTGCATGAACATCTGCCCCGTCTACCAGCACACCGGCGGCCACGCCTACGGCTCGGTCTACCCCGGCCCGATCGGCTCGATCATCACGCCTCAGCTCACTCAGGGGCTGGCCGACGACGACCCGGTCCACACCCTGCCCTTCGCCTCCTCCCTGTGCGGGGCCTGCGGCGAGGTGTGCCCGGTCAAGATCGACATCCCCACGATCCTCATCCACCTGCGGGCCCGCTCCGTGGACGTCAAGCGCCGCGCGGTGCCGGACGTGTGGGATGTGGCCATGAACGTCTCGGCCCCGGTGATGTCGAAGAGCTCGCTGTGGGCCGCCGCCTCGCAGACGGTCAAGGCCTCGGCGCTGCTGGGCGGCAAGGAGGGCAAGATCGGTGCCCTGCCCTTCCCGGCCTCCCTGTGGACCGGAGCGCGCGACCTGCCGGTGGCCCCCTCGGAGACCTTCCGCCAGTGGTGGAAGCGCACTCACCCCGAGGGTGAGACTCCGCTGAGCCAGGTCGCCGGCGCCCAGAGCGGCCGCGGTCACGCGGACGGCTTCCCGGCCGACCCGCCCCCGCCTTCTGGCAAGCCGGTGTCCGGCAGCGCGAGCGCCGACGGCGAGCCCACCCCGGCCGCGCTGGACGCACGCTCGGCCATCAACAACCCTGAGCCGATCGCCCCGGAGGCATCCGCCTCCCAGGCCCCGGCCGGCTCGACCAGCGAGGAGGAGCTGTGATGGATGCGAAGTCCGCGATCCTGGCCCGCGCCCGCGACGCGATCTCGCGGTCCCAGACCCGACCGGTGGGGCCGATCCCGCGCAACTACATCCGCTCCGGGGAGAATCCCCCCGGCTCCAAGCCCGTCGTTGACGAGATGATCGAGAAGCTCGAGGACTACTCGGCCGAGGTCATCGTCGCCCCCAAGGACGCGGCGATCCTGGATGCCATCGACGAGCTGCTCGGCGAGGCGCGCTCCGTCGTCGTCCCCGCCGGACTGCCCGAGGACTACAAGAAGGCGGCAGCGCGCAACGGCCGCACCGTGGTGGAGGACTCCCGCGAGAAGGCCATCGCCACCCTCGACCTCAATGAGATCGACGCCGTGCTGACCTGCTCGCGGGTGGGCATCTCGATCTCGGGGACGATCGTCCTCGACGGCGAGCCGGACCAGGGCCGCCGGGCCATCTCGCTGGTGCCGGACAAGCACGTCGTGGTCCTGGAGCGCGAGACGATCATGCCGACGGTGCCGCAGGCCGTCGACGTCCTGGGAGAGCACCCCACGCGCCCGATGACGTGGATCGCCGGCGGCTCGGCCACCAGCGACATCGAGCTGGTGCGTGTCAACGGCGTGCACGGCCCGCGCAACCTGCGCGTCGTCATCGCCCACTGAGGTTCATCAAGACCGCTCTCACTCCGCGTCGCCCGATTGCTCACTGCTCGGGCGGCGCGGAGTTTTGTCGTCTCTTCCCTGCTCCCGCAAGAGTTTCACGGGGATCAGGGTGAGGGGCGGACCGTTCCGCTGAGGCCTCCCGGAGTGGACGCCCACCGGATTTCCAAGGAGGCCGGGTTGACTGAAGGCCACTGGTGGCAGCGCGGAAAGGACCTCTTCTTGACCATCTCACTGACTGAGTCGCCCCTGGCCCCCGCCTACGACCGCTCCGCCATGACCACCGGGATCGTCCACATCGGTGTGGGCGGCTTTCACCGCGCCCACGAGGCCGCCTACCTCGACAGGCTCATGCGTCGGCGCGCCGGGTCCGGGCCCGGCGGCGGAGCAGCCGCCGCAGCGGGCGGCTCCTGCCTGGAGTGGGGGATCTGCGGCGTCGGCCTGTTGCCCGGGGACGCCCGGATGCGTGACGTGCTGGCGACTCAGGACCACCTCTACACCCTGGTGCTCAAGCATCCCGGTGGGCTGCGCGATCCAGCGGTCATCGGCTCGATCCACAACTACCTCTTCGCCCCCGACGACCCCGAGGACGTCCTGGCCCTCCTGAGCGCACCGACCACCCGGATCGTCTCGCTGACGGTCACCGAGGGCGGCTACAAAGTTGACGATGCCACCGCCGCGTTCCGCACTGAGGCACCCGGAGCCGTCCACGACGCCGAGCACCCGGGCGAGCCGACGACCGCCTTCGGCTACATCGTTGAGGCGCTGAGGCGTCGTCGGGAGGCGGGGATCGCTCCACTGACGATCATGAGCTGCGACAACCTGCCCGGTAACGGGAAGGCGGCCCGCACGGCGGTGGTCTCCCGGGCCGCGATGAGCGACCCGGAGCTGGCGGACTGGATCGACGGGAACGTCGCCTTCCCCAGCTGCATGGTGGACCGCATCACCCCGCGCACCACGCGGGCCGACGTCGCCGAGCTGCGGCGGGCACTCGGTGTCGAGGACGCCTGGCCGGTGGTCTGCGAGCCCTTCACCCAGTGGGTGATCGAGGACGACTTCCCCGCCGGGCGGCCCCCGTGGGAGGAGGTCGGGGTACAGATGGTCGACGACGTCGTCCCCTACGAGCTCATGAAGCTGCGTCTGCTCAACGCCTCCCACCAGGGGCTGGCCCACTGGGGGCGGCTACTGGGGATCAAGTACGCGCACGAGGCCGCAGCCGATGCGGACATCGCCTCCTGGGTAAGGGCCTATCTTGAGCGCGAGGCGCGGGCCACCCTGCGCTCGGTGCCGGGGATCAACCTGGACGACTACATCAGCACGCTCTTCAAGCGCTTCACCAACGAGGCGATCGCAGACACGCTCTCCCGCCTGGCGCAGGACGCCTCCAGCCGGATGCCGAAGTTCGTCCTGGGCACGGTGCGCGACAACCTCACCGCCGGCGGGCCGATCCGTCTGGGCACGGCGATGGTGGCCGCGTGGGCACTGGGGTCGGAGGGCTACGACGAGAACGGCGGGGCAATCGTCGTCGACGATCCTCTGGCCGAGGAACTGAGGCACCTGATGGCCGCGCAGCGGGCCGGCCACGGCACCGCCTTCATCTGCCACGAGGGGATCTTCGGAGGCCTGGCGACCAACGAGCGCTTCCGACGCACCTTCGTCGAGGAGCTCGAGGCCCTGCGGCGCCAGGGGGCGCGGGCGCGTCTGCGCGCTCTGGCCGGCCGCACCCGGGCGGCCTAGCCCCAGGCTGTCGGCCCTGTCGTCGTCCTGCGCTGTCGTCCCCCGCCGTCGTCCTGCGGCCGGGGACATCCTGCGCGCCCGGGGACGTGCGGCTCCCAATGGGGACATCGCGCGCGTCCGGGTGCAGGATTCCTGTCCCCGACGGCGTCGAATGCCCCTGGTTGGAAGGAGATGCACCCGGCCGCGTGGATTGTCCCCCGACGGCGAGCAGACGCCACCGCGACGGAGAGACTGGCCCCGCGCAGAAATTGCAAATCTCTCCCTCCCGTTAGACGGATTGCTTAGGCTAACCTTGCTTCGGTGACCTTTGTCCCATAGCATGAGGTGGTTCGTAGGCCTCAGTGCCGGCCACGGGGGCCGGCCGCCTCCACGAGCACTCCGCGCCGCGCGGAGCGTCCAGAATCCGACTCACCGATGAGGTTCCTATGGTCAAGCGCCAGCTGCCCAACCCGAGCGAGATCTTCGAGCTGCTCCACTTCAAGACGCCCGAGCTCAACCCCAGGCGTCGCCGACTCGACGCCGCACTGACCACCTGGGACCTGCGCAAGATCGCCAAGCGCCGTACTCCGGCCGCGGCCTTCGACTACACCGACGGCGCCGCCGAGGGCGAGGTCTCCCTGCGCCGCGCCCGCCAGGCCTTCCGCGACATCGAGTTCCACCCCGACATCCTGCGCCCGGCCATCGACGTCGACACCTCCTGCGAGATCCTGGGCGGGCGCTCATCCATGCCCTTCGGCATCGCCCCCACCGGCTTCACCCGCCTCATGCAGACCGAGGGTGAGGTCGCCGGGGCCGGGGCCGCCGGCGCCGCCGGGATCCCCTTCACCCTGTCCACGCTGGGCACCACCTCCATCGAGGACGTCAAGGCCGCCAACCCCCACGGGCGCAACTGGTTCCAGCTCTACGTCATGCGCCAGCGCGAGATCTCCTACGGGTTGGTCGAGCGCGCCGCGGCCGCCGGCTTCGACACCCTCATGTTCACCGTGGACACCCCCGTGGCCGGGGCCCGCCTGCGCGACAAGCGCAACGGCTTCTCCATCCCGCCCCAGATCACCGCCGGCACCGTCCTCAACGCGATCCCCCGCCCGTGGTGGTGGTTCGACTTCCTGACCACGCCCAAGCTGGAGTTCGCCTCCCTGAAGTCCACCGGCGGCACCGTGGGCGAACTGCTCGACAACGCCATGGACCCCACCATCAGCGACGAGGACCTCAAGGTCATCCGCTCCATGTGGCCGGGCAAGATCGTCATCAAGGGCGTCCAGACGGTGGAGGACTCCAAGCGCCTCATCGACCTGGGCGTCGACGGCGTCCTGCTGTCCAACCACGGCGGGCGCCAGCTCGACCGCGCCCCCGTCCCCTTCCGCCTCCTGCCCGAGGTGGTCCGTGAGGTCGGCAAGGACGCCACGATCATGGTGGACACCGGCATCATGAACGGCGCCGACGTCGTGGCCGCCGTCGCCCTGGGCGCCAAGTTCGGGCTCGTGGGCCGCGCCTACCTCTATGGCCTCATGGCTGGCGGGCGCGAGGGCGTGGACCGCATGATCGAGATCCTCTCCGACGAGGTCATCCGCACCATGAAGCTCCTGGGCGTCTCCAGCCTGGACGAGCTCGAGCCGCGCCACGTCACCCAGCTGACCCGCCTGACCCCGGTGCGCCCGAACGTCAAGGCCGCAGCCGACGCCCTGGCCCACTGAGGACCCCAACCCGCATAGTCCTACCGACCTAACCCTCCGCGCGTCGTTAGAGGAGTCCCCGTCATCCGCCCAGCGCGGCGGTACCCGGTGGCCCCGGAGAAGAGACCCCAGTGGTCACCTCTCCGGGGCCACCGTCGTCTGGCCAAGAACCGGAAGCATGCCGGAAACAGGCCTGGCGCTATGGTCTGGGCACCATCACTCCTGACCTCGGCGACAGGTCTGTGCCCCTCGCGTCAGACGGAGCACCCGGCGCCCTGGATCACCCCTGCGGCCGGCCCCGAACGGCCACCGCCCCGAGAAAGGGACACCGCCATGGCACAGACCGAGTCCAGCTCAACGTTCGACTCGACGTCAGGCCTGATGTCAGCCGCCGCGACGGCGGTCAACGAGTGCGAGGATGAGCTCAGCGGGCCCAGCCGCCTCATCTCCAGCCGGTGGCGGCCCCGCAGCCTGCGCACGACGCCGTCGAGGCAGGACCGGGGACTGTTCGGCCACCCTCGGGGGCTTCCCTGGATGCTCAACGTGGAGATGTGGGAGCGCTTCTCCTACTACGGCATG
>NZ_KV789137.1:23867-24840 GCF_001807465.1 Actinomyces sp. HMSC08A09
CTGCTGTACTTCATCACCGACACCGTGGCCCGCGGCGGCCTGGGCCTGAGCGAGACCAGCGGACAGGTCGTCATCGCGCTCTACGGGATGGCCGTCTACTTCCTGGCCATCCCCGGCGGCATCTTCGCCGACCGCATCATTGGGCCCTGGCTGTCCACCCTCTACGGCGGCGTGGTCATCATGGCGGGCCACATCTGCCTGACCATCCCCAGCACCGTGACCTCCTGGACGGGGATCGTGCTGGTGGCCGTGGGCACCGGCTTCATCAAACCGAACCTGACGACCATCGTCGGCGGCCTCTACGACGATGATGACATCCGGCGCGACGCCGGCTTCCAGCTGTTCTACATGTCCATCAACGTCGGCGCCTTCGCCTCTCCCCTGCTGACCGGCTGGCTGCGCGAGCACTACGGCTACCACGCCGGCTTCTCCTCGGCCGCCATCGGCATGGCCTTCGCCCTGGGCGCCTTCATCTACGGCCGCCACAAGCTCTCCGCCTTCGCCTTCACCGTCCCCAACCCCATCCGCCCTGAGGAGCGCCAGCGGCTGCTGCTGGGTTCCCTCGGCATCCTGGTCGCCGTCGGCGCTGTCGTGGCCGCTCTCCAGGCGATCACCGGAAACCTGGTGACCACCGTCGCCACGGCGGGCCTGCTCGTGCCGGTCGGTGCGGCCGTGGCCTACTTCGTGGTCATGTTCCGTTCCCCGAAGGTCTCCGCCCCTGAGCGCACGCACCTGCGCGCCTACATCCCCCTGTGGATCGGCGCGGTCCTGTTCTTCATGATTACCGAGCAGGCGGCCGGCAAGATGGCCACCTTCGCCGACTCCAACACGGATCTGCGGCTGCCCCTGTTCGGCTGGTCGATCACCGCGGAGGCCTATCAGTCGGTCAACCCCGCGGCGATCGTGATCCTGGCCCCGCTGATCGGCATGCTCTTCACCCGGAGGGCGGGCAGGTTTCCCTCCACCATCATGA
>NZ_KV789137.1:24860-25387 GCF_001807465.1 Actinomyces sp. HMSC08A09
GCAGGTTTCCCTCCACCATCATGAAGTTCGTCATCGCGGTGCTGATCGTGGGGCTCTCGGCGCTCATGCTGGGCTACGGGTTCCAGATCTGGCCGGGCGGCGCAAAGCTGTCCCCCTGGTGGTTCCTGGCGCTGGTCTACGTCATCCAGACCGTCGCCGAGCTCTTCCTGTCCCCGGTCGGCCTGGCCACGACGACGGCACTGGCCCCCAAGAGCTTCGCCTCCCAGGCGATGGGGCTGTGGTGGCTCAGCGTCGCCACCGGGCAGGGCGTGGCCGGCTTCGTCATCGCCCAGACCGAGAACGCCTCCGACGCCACCTACTACTACGGCCTGGGCGCGGCCACGCTGCTCATGGCCCTGGTGCTGTTCGCCGTCGCCCCGTGGACGCAGCGGCAGATGGCCGACGTCGAGGTCGCCGCGCAGGACTAGGAGCGCCTGGACGAGCCGCACCTGGAGCGCCGCGAGTTCGTAGGTTGGCCCTCGGAGTCGTAGGTTCAAGGCACTGTGCTGTCTCCTCACTTCTGAGAC
>NZ_KV789138.1:0-43995 GCF_001807465.1 Actinomyces sp. HMSC08A09
GCCGACGCGGAAGCGCACGAAGCCGGTCAGCTCGCCACCGGTGGCCTCGACGACCTTGCCGACCGTGGTCTTGGGGTCCTTGGCGAAGGCCTGGTCGACCAGGACGTTCTCCTTGAAGAAGCCGTTGAGACGACCCTCGACGATCTTGGGGATGGCCTTCTCGGGCTTGCCCTCGGCGCGGGTGGTCTCCTCAGCGATGGCGCGCTCCTTGTCCACGACCTCTGCCGGGACGTCCTCGCGGGTGGCGTAGGCCGGGGAGTAGGCGGCGATGTGCATGGCGACGTCGTGAGCCACCTCGGCGGCCTTGGCGTCGGTGCCCACCAGGACGCCGACCTGGGCGGGCAGGTCGGGGTTGGTGCGGTGCAGGTAGAGCTCGATCTTGTCGGCCTCGAGACGGCCGACACGGCGCACGACGATCTTCTCGCCGATGACGGCCTGCATGCCGTCGGTGAGCTCCTTGACGGTGGAGCCGTCGACCTCGACCTCGGCCAGGGCCTCGGCGTCGGTGGCGCCGGAGTCCAGGGCGGCGGTGAGGACCTGCTCGGCGTAGTCGAGGAACTTCTGGTTCTTGGCCACGAAGTCGGTCTCGGCATTGATCTCGACGAGGACGCCGACCTGGCCGTTGCCGGAGTCGACGACCTTGGCGGCGATGAGGCCGGCGGAGGCGGCGCGGCCCTCGCGCTTGGCGATGCCCTTGAGGCCCTTGACGCGAATGATCTCGATGGCCTTCTCGGCGTCGCCGTTGGCCTCGTCGAGGGCCTTCTTGACGTCGAGCATGCCGGCGCCGGTCTTCTCGCGCAGCGCCTTGATGTCAGCGGTGGTGTAGTTCGCCATGAATGTCTCCTGGTCAGTCAGTGACTAATAGACGTGTGAAAAAGGACGAGTGAGAGGTGCTCACAGCGCGGGGACGCCGCGCTGTGAGCGAGGAGCTGAGGTGGTGAGCCCGAGCTCAGGCCTGCTCAGCGGCGGGGGCCTCGGCGACAGCCTCGGTCACCTCAGCGGCGACCTCGGCGGCCTCGGCCTCGGCTCCGGCGAGGAGCTGGGCCTCCCACTCGGGCAGCGGCTCGGCGTCGGCGGGGGCGACCTCGGCCTCCTCACCGGTGCGGGCGCGGCCGCCGGAGCGGGCCAGCAGGCCCTCGGCGGTGGCGTCGGCGACGACGCGGGTCAGCAGGGTGACGGCGCGGATGGCGTCGTCGTTGCCGGGGATGCCGTAGGTGGCCTCGTCCGGGTCGCAGTTGGTGTCCAGGATGGCGATGACCGGGATCCCGAGCTTCTGGGCCTCGGAGATGGCCAGGTGCTCCTTCTTGGTGTCCACGACCCACACGGCCGCGGGGAGCTTGCTCATGTCGCGGATACCGCCCAGGGTGCGCTGGAGCTTGTCCTTCTCGCGGCGCATCATGAGCAGCTCCTTCTTGGTGCGGCCGGAGCCGGCCACGTCGTCGAAGTCGATCTGCTCGAGCTCCTTCATGCGGTCCAGGCGGGCGCGCACGGTGGAGAAGTTGGTGAGCATGCCGCCCAGCCAGCGCTGGTTGACGTAGGGCATGCCGACACGCTGGGCCTGCTCGGCCACGGCGGCCTGGGCCTGCTTCTTGGTTCCGACGAACAGGATGTTGCCGCCGCGAGCGACGATCTCCTTGACGAAGTCGTAGGCGGTGTTGATGCCCTCAATGGACTGCTGGAGGTCGATGATGTAGATGCCGTTGCGCTCAGTGAGGATGAAGCGCTTCATCTTGGGGTTCCAGCGACGAGTCTGGTGCCCGAAGTGGACACCGCTGTCAAGGAGCTGGCGCATGGTAACGACGGCCATGACGGTCCTTCCGTGTGTGCCGAGAGGTTGCTCGACGCACGATCATTCGGGGGACGGCCGAGCTGCGCCCGGACGCGTCCCAGGGTTCTTCTTCTGGGTTCTTCCCCGTGGTTCCGCACGCTTGCGAACGCGCACCGGAGCCGGTGACCGACTGGGAGCCGGCGCGGATGGGGCCTGGTGCCTGCGACGCACGGCCACCCGTTCACCGTGGCGAACCGTGATGACCGGGACCGCGACCGTGTCGCCCGGAGGGACGTCCCGAGATGCTCGGGTGCAGGCACGCGAAGTCAGCATTCCGGGCCCGTTTCCCACTGACGCCGGAGCGATCCGCAGAATGCTGCGGAGGCGAGGCTACCACAGGACTGGACCAGCCGCCGAGGCCGAATCAGCGGTATTCGGAGTCATTCCGGTCACCACAGGCAGCCTTCCTCACGGGGCTTTCCACAGGGCCGACGACGCCCCCGGCGCCGAGGGCCGCTCGGCGCGCACTCTGAGGGCATGCAGCCACAGCAGCCTCGACAAAGCCGCCACCTCCGAGATCCTCGCACGCCGTCCTCTCCTGCCCACCACTCGTCCCGCCGCCTTGCGGCGCTGGCAACGGCCCTGATCGCCTGCGGCTCACTGGTCGCGCTGCCCGGTGCTCCACCGGCTCAGGGCATGAGCACTCTCCCCGGCCCAGCCACTAGCACTGCCGTGACCACGGTTCGGGCTCCGTGGGCGCAGGGCCCGTTGCCTCTCGAGCGGGCGGGCAGCGCGTCTGGGCCGACCGGGGCCGCCCACTGGTTGAGCTCGTCAACCTCGCTCGTGACACGCCTGAGCCCCTCCTCCCCGCTCATTAATGGCACGGGGACGGCCGGCCTGGCGCCGACGGATCGGTCTGCGGGTCCCCGGCACCCGCGGGGCCGCTATCAGTGGCCGACCGGCGCGCCGGCCACCGTGGTGGAGGACTTCGACCCGCCCGCCGTCGTGTGGGGACGCGGACACCGGGGAGTGGATCTTGCGGCCGCTGAGGGCACGCAGATCCGCAGCGCCGCCGCGGGGACGGTCGCCTTCGCCGGCATGGTGGCCGGACGCCCCGTAGTATCCATCGACCACGCCGACGGGATCCGCACCACCTATGAGCCGGTCGAACCGGCCGTCAGCGCCGGTGACACGGTGGCTGCGGGGCAGATCATCGGCACCCTGCTGGCGGGGCACCGCTCGGACGGGGTCTGCGCCCTGCACTGGGGGGCGCGCACCGGCCCCAAGACGTACATCAACCCGCTGCGCCTGCTGCAACCTGCCGTCATCCGTCTCAAGCCCCTTCACTGAGAACGCAGCCCCACGAGGGCTCCGCTCAGGCGCGGGGGAAGGCCTGCTCGTAGACGCTGCGCAGGCGCTCAGCCGAGACGTGGGTGTAGCGCTGGGTGGTGACCAGGGAGGAGTGGCCGAGGAGCTCTTGGACGCTGCGCAGGTCCGCTCCCCCGCCCAGGACGTGGGTGGCGGTGCTGTGCCGCAGTCCGTGCGGGCCCAGGTCGGGCACTTGGGCGGCCGCGCACAGGCGGTGGACGACGTCGCGCACCGCCCGGGGATCGATGCGTCGCCCCCGCGCCCCGAGGAAGAGGGCGCCTCCCGCATCGACGGCGCAGATCTCACCGCGCCGATGCAGCCATGCCTCCAGTGCCTTGGCGGCGGGCAGCCCGTAGGGGACGGTCCGTTCCTTACGGCCCTTCCCCAGGACTCGCAGGGTCCGTTGGGAGTGGTCGAGGTCGGCGACATCCAGGCCGACGAGCTCGGAGACCCGCACTCCGGTCGCGTAGAGCGTCTCGATGATGGCCAGGTCACGCACGGCCAGGACGTGCCCGTCAGAGGCGAGGTCCGAGGCGGTCTTGAGCAGCTGCGAGGCTTGCTGGGTCGTCAGCACCCCGGGCAGGCGGTTATCGACGCGGGGCCCGCGCAGACGCGCGGCGACGTCGGAGGTGAGCAGTCCCGTCTCGAAGGCCCAGGAGGAGAAGGTCCTCACCGAGGCCGAGCGGCGGGCCAGGGTGGCGCGCGAGTGACCGCTCGCGGCCATCGCGGCGAGCCAGTCCCGCAGATCCGCCAGGTCAAGGGTGGCCAGGGCGGCGTCGACTGGCTCCGCGTCACCCTCACCGACACCGAGGAAGCTCAGCAGGTCGTTGATGTCGACGAGATAGGCGCGCACGGTGTGCCCGGACAGGTCCCGTTGCAGGGCCAGGTAGCTGCGGTAGGAGTCGAGCAGATCGGCGCGCGTCCTCGGCATGTGCTCCCTCCTCCCTGCTGGCGACAAGAACACCTGAAGACTACGGCGCCGGGACGGGCCCTCCACGGAATACGCGCCGTAGGCATCGGCAGCGCACGGCCCGGTGACGCCGCTCTGACGCGCCCCGGCTCTGCCCGAGCACGGGGGTCTCGGCGACGCCCTCGCCACTAACCACCTCCGCCTCAGATCACTATCTCCGCCGGACAGACAATCGCCACCTTGATTCAACGCACAATCTCACCATTCGAATCACAAGTTCATAACAACCATCCAGGCGGCACTACGGATACCAACCTCCCCTTCTCCTTGATCCCAACGAAAAATCCACTCTTCCTCTGTATTTCCCCACATTCGGGACATTTGTTGCCGTCCAACGAGGAAGTTAAAATCTTGGTCGTTCTGACGAACTCCATCCCTTCCTGGCTCATCCCTATTTCCTGCTGGAGCGCAGCACTGTGAAACGGTTCTCCAGGCGCGGCGTCCACGTCGGCGTCATCGCGGTCCTGACCGCTGCCGCTCTGGTCGCCGTCGTCCTGCACCCGGGGATGGTCACCCATGTTGTCGATCTTCATGACGGTGGAGTGCGGGCGACCAACGGGAGGATGGCGATGGTCGCCCACCTCAGCTACCGCTCGCAGACGCTCAACAGGGGCCTGCGCACCTCCTCGACGAGCTTCGGCGTCGACCAGTCCGGCTCCCAGGTCGTCATGTCCGACGCCTCCTCGGACACCTATACGCAGATCGACGACATCACGCCGCCCCGGGCCACCGGCTCCGGCTCCACCGTCCCCACCCTCGTCTCCAGGAGGTTTCGTCCATGAACATGCTGACACGCTGGGTACCCGGCGACATCCTGGTCGCCGTCGGGGACGGCGGCGTTCTCGCCCTCGACGGGAGCGCGCAGGCGTTGGAGGCGATGTGGACCGAGCTCGGTGAGCACCGCTGCCTCGGCGACCTGCTCAAAAGCCTGAGCCGGCTGCACGACAACGAGGTCTTCACCCTCCCCGACTTCCTCATGATGGCCATCGACGGCCAGGAGCTGCGAGTGGCCGCCCGAGGCCGCTTCTGCCTCCACCTGGACACTGCCGACGGCGAGCGCAGCTTCAGCGCCTCCGAGGTCGTCGTGTGGGAGGAGTCCCGCTATGAGCGGGTCAACCAGTGCATCCTCGAGCTCACCCCGGCCACCAGACACCCAGCCGGTCCCGAAGGGCTCGACGAGTTCCTCCCCCTGCGCTCGGGGATCGTCCGAGCCTCTCAGCTGCACATCGGTTTCGGAGCCCACCAGCACCCATTGTCCTCACCGGCTCAGACCGGCGCTCACGGAGGTCAGGGGGCACCGCTGCCATCGGCGGCCCAAGAGATCCTCCAGCAGGCTCAGGCCGACGGCGCCCCCGAGCGGGACGACCCACCGCCGTCGTCATCGCTACCTGCGAGGCAGGAGCAGGGGGAGGCCGCCCACCTATCCCGCCCCGATCCCGGACAGACGCTGGGACCGCAGTCCATGGACCTGCTGGACGGTACAGGCTCCCCGCAGGGGACCGGGGCGGGGGCTCCGGCCGCGGTACTGGGGCCCGACGACGTTCCGGCGGCCGAGGCCGCAGCTCCAAAGGCACAGGGGCAGCAGACCCAGGACAAGAACGTCGGTCGTCTTGTTGAGCACACGACGATGCAGGGGGCCGAGGCGGCCATCGGCCCGGTCTCCTCCCAGGACATGGATCCGTTGGCCCGACTCACCGCAGGGTCCGGACGCCACCGGGCCTCTCCCCTGGGCGAGGGCACCTCCGGCCGGCACGCATCGCAGGCCGCTGAGCCGCTCCCGGATCAGCGGCAGACCCCGGACGGCGGCGCGGATGCAACCTCCCCGAAGGGTTCGGCGCCCTCGGGCGAGCAGGGCAAGCACGACGGACGTACCGTCCAGGCTGCAGGACTTCATGCCACCGGAAACGCACTGGGCGGGCAGACCGGGCTCGACGAGCCCTCCGGCACCGGCCCCAACGTGATGGCCGTCTTCTGCGAGGCGGGGCACCCCAATCCGGTGCACGCCTCCTCGTGCCGCGAATGCGACGGCACCATCACCTCCAGGACCGGCCAGGTCGAGCGACCGGTCCTGGGCGTTCTGCATGTCTCCTCAGGCGCCACGGCGATCCTGGACACTGATGTCATCATCGGCCGACTGCCCCAGGGCACGAGCAGCACCGCCGCTCAGCGCCCCCGCCTGCTGGCCGTCCCCAGCCCGGGCAAGGCGATCTCGAAGACTCACTGCGCCGTGAGGGTCGAAGGCTGGGACATGCGCGTGGAGGACCTGGGCTCCACCAACGGGACCTTCCTGCTGCGCGCCGGGGAGGAGCCCCGCCGCGTGCCCGAGCACCAGCAGCTCCTCCTGCGCGCCGGCGACATCATCGACATCGGTGATGGCACCACCCTGACAGTGGAGCGTGAGGCGTGATGTCCTCCCCGAGCTCCGCCCCGCAGGGACCGCCGATCCCCGGAGCCAGCCCCAAGCGCCTCCTGGGCGCCGGGGGCTTCGCCGATGTCTTCCTGTATGAGCAGCGGGTGCCGCGCCGCGACGTGGCGGTGAAGATCCTGCGGCCAGGAGGCACCCGACGCGACCACCACCGGTTCACCACTGAGGCGGACCTCATGGCCCGTCTGTCATCGCACCCCTCCATCGTGTCGGTCTACGGGGCCGGGACGGTGGAGGAGGAGCGCAACTACCTCATCATGGAGTACTGTCCCCCTCCCCATCTGGGCAAGCTGGCCGCCTCGCAGCCCTTGTCCCTCACACGCGCCCTGGAGATCGGTATCCAGCTGGCGGGCGCGGTGGAGACCATTCACCGGGTCGGCTACCTCCACCGCGACATCAAGCCTGCCAGCATCCTGCTCACCCCCTTCGGGCGTCCGGTGCTCGGCGACTTCGGGATCGCCGCGCCCATCGGGCTCAGCATCGAGAAAGACGAGTTCGGAGGGGCGTCCCCGCCGTGGGCCTCACCCGAGCAGCAGCTCGACCGGGAGAGCCTGACTCCGGCCTCGGATGTCTACGCCCTGGCCGCGACCATCTACACGCTGCTGGCGGGACGCTCACCCCACGTCGATGTCTCAGGGGCCGACCGCAACGACCAGCTCTCGATGATCGACCGAGTGCTCCACCGACAAATCCCCCCGATCGGGCGACACGACATACCCGAGCAGCTCGAGCGGGTCCTGGCCACGGCGATGGCCAAGTCTCCCCACGGACGGTATGCCAGCGCCGTCGCCCTGGCTCGGGCGCTGCAACAGGTACAGACCGACCTGTGCCTGACCATCACCCAGCTCGATGTCATGGAGGAGGCGTCCGGAAGACACACGAGCGGGAACCGGAACCAGGACTCCACGATGCTGCGGCCGGCCGTCATAGTGGACCCGGACGGGCCGACCGGAACCGTGCCCGCCGCACACCGGCACGACGACGCCGCCACGACCTTCGCGCCTCGTCGTGTCAAGGCCCAGCCCGCCGGCTCCGCCTCGGCGTCATCAGCTCTCCGTCCCGGTTCCGCTCTCCCGCCCCAGGACGATGAGGCCGAGGTCACGAGAGACGACCCGGGCTCGAAGGAAACCGAAGCGGGCCTGCGGCGGCGCAGGCGCCCGTCGGGGCGAGCCGTAGCCGTCACCGTGGTGGGCACCGCCGTCATGGTCTGCCTGAGCGCGATCGGAGTGTGGTCGGTGCTGTGAATGGAGGAAGGAGGGATCATGACGACGTCACCCGCCGGGCCCTGGCTCAGGCGCACCGGAGCATGCCACTGGCCTACCCCACAAGGGCGGGGCAGGCCCCATCCATCATGGTCCCGCCGTCGTGGCAGGGCGCTCTTCAGTCCCGACCACCTGTGCCCTTCCGGGTGCGTCGCCTCCAGCCGGAGGCGGTGCGTTCCACCTTCCCTGAGAGCTCCAGGATCCCCAGTGCCGAGGTGGTCTCCTTCGGGGACAGCCCGGCGGAGCGGACGATGGACTCGGTACTCGCCGCGGCCCGGGCCGGCATGGCGTCCAGGACCAGCGAGGCGGCCGGGTCCAGGCCATCGAGGAGCCCACTGCCTCTCAACTCGGGGTCCTGCTCCTTGGCGGCGTCCGCGTCGACGGTGCCCAGGGGCGTCAGCAGCTCCAGGGCATCGTCGGTATCGGTGATGCACACCGCCCCTTTGCGCAGGAGCCGGTGGCATCCGACCGAGGACATGGAGGTCACGGGGCCGGGAACGGCTCCCAGCTGCCTGCCCAGCTCGAGGGCGCGGTGGGCAGTGGACAGGGCGCCTGATCTCCAGGCCGCCTCCACCACGATCGTCGCCTGCGAGATCGCCGCGATGACGCGGTTGCGTGAGACGAACCGGTGTCGGCCGGGCTGACAGCCCGGCGGTACCTCCGCCACCAGGGCCCCGGAGGCGATGACCGCCTCCAGCACCCCGGTGTTCCCCACCGGGTAGAGGCGGTCCACTCCCCCGGCTGAGACCGACACCGTTGGTCCCTCACCCAGTGCCCCACGGTGAGCGCAGGCATCAATGCCGAAGGCTCCCCCGGAGACGATGAGGCCACCTTTGGCCGTCACCCCCGCGGCCAGGGAGGTGGCGACCGTTTCCCCGTACCGGGTAGAGGCCCGAGCCCCCACCAGCGCCAGGCACAGGCCGCTGGCCGGTCCCACCGGCATCCGCTGCTCACGTACAGGTTGACCAGCGCCCGCAACACGTGGAGCGCCGTCGTCTCCAACGGCTCCGGGCTCGGCGTCCTCAAGGCCCTTGTCCCTCAGGTCCCCGGCGTTGACCAGCAGCGAGGGGTCGCCACGCACCCACAGACAGAAGGGCGGGTGCTTGAGCTCGTCGAGCCCCGGTGGCCACCAGGGCTCCCCCGGGAGGATGAGGCTCCCACCCAGGCGGTCGAGCACATCGAGCTCGCGGCGAATGTCGAGTCCCTCCAGGCGCGGCGCCCACCGGGCGGCGACCTGGGCCCAGCAGGCGCTGATATCGGCGGAGCCGGGCATCCCCGGGGGCGGCTGCGGCACCGGTGGCCGCGGGGAGCTGCGCACCTGCCCGGAGGGGTCGATGGCCTCTTCCAGCAGCCATCTCAGGGCGGGACTCGGCCCGATCCGCCCCACCACCATGGCTGCGGTGGCGTTGTCGGGCTCTGCCAGGCGGGACCAGGTCGCGCGTGCCAGCGCCGGATCGTCGATGTCGTAGGGCAGTGTCATGGGTGTCATGGGCGTCATGGGCGTCATGGCCGCACTCCTGAGGTTCTCAGGGCCAGGGCGGTCCCGATGTGGGCGAGGGAGAGGGTCTCAACTCCCTCGAGGTCGGCAAGGGTCCAGGCCAGTCTGAGGACCCGGTCCACCCCGCGCAGGGAGAGGTCGCCGCGTTCGAGGGCGGTCATGAGGCGGCGGCTGAGTGGAGCGCTGAGTCCGCCGTCGGGTCCTCTGAGGTAGGAGCCGGGGACCTCGGCGTTGAGGCGCCACGGGGTGCCGGCCAGCCTGCGCTCCGCGGCCCGGCGGGCACGCAGGACGCGCCGCGCCACCTCGACGCTGGACTCTCCATGGCCGGTGGAAGCGAGGTCGGCGGCGCTGACGGCACCGACCTCGACCTGGATGTCGACTCGGTCCAACAGTGGACCGGACAGTCGTGAGAAGTAGCGCCGCCGCTGCAGGGAGGTGCAGGTGCACTCCAGGCCGCGGCCGCCGGCCTTGCCGCAGGGGCAGGGGTTGGCGGCCAGGACGAGCTGGAAGGCGGCCGGGTAGCTGGCACGCCCACCCACCCGGTCGATGGTAACCACTCCCGACTCCAGCGGCTGGCGCAGGCAGTCCAGGACGCCGGCACTGAACTCGGGGGCCTCATCGAGGAAGAGCACCCCGCGGTGAGCCAGGGAGACATCCCCGGGGCGGGGCAGGCCGGAGCCTCCCCCGACGACGGCGGCCCGGGTCGCCGTGTGGTGCGGCGCGCGCAACGGCGGCCGGGTGATGAGTCCGCGGGCGGGATCGAAGATGCCGGCCACGGAGTGCAAGGAAGTGACGGTAACAGCATCGGCCTGCTCCAGGGGCGGCAGGATAGAGGGGAGCCTCTCAGCGAGCATGGTCTTGCCCGTCCCCGGGGGCCCCACCATGATGAGGTGATGTCCCCCGGCGGCGGCGACCTCGAGGGCCTGGCGGGCCTCGGACTGCCCGACGACGTCGGCCAGGTCCGGCTGCTCGGCATCCCGCGGCGGGGTCGTGGGGGCGTCGTCTGTGGCGGCCTCGGTGACCTGCTCCAGCGCGGCGGCCACGGCCGCGCTCAGGCGCCCTCCATAACGCTCGACGAGCTGACCGACGTGCCTGACGGCGGTGACGCGGGCGCCGGGGACGAGCTCGGCCTCGGCGGCGGCCTCCTGGGCGACGACGATCTCCTCGACCCCAGCGGCCACCGCGGCCTGGACGCTGGGCAGGACACCGCGCACCGAGTGCACGGAGCCGTCCAGCCCGAGCTCGCCGATGTAGACGGTCCGTCCCAGGAGCCCGGCCGCGCTCCGTCCGAGCCGACCGCGGGCCCCCAGGACGGCCAGGGCGAGCGCCAGGTCCAGCCCGGTCCCGGTCTTGCGCAGGTCAGCCGGGGAGAGGTTGACGGTCAGGCGCTGCTCGCCCCAGGTGACGCCGCAGGTGCTCAACGCGGCCCGGACGCGCTCACGCGACTCACGCACGGCGGCGTCGGGCAGGCCCACGAGGGTGAATCCGGGCAGGCCCTGGGTGGCGTGAGCCTCGACCTCAACGATGTGTCCGGCCAGCCCGGTCAGCGTCACAGCAAGCGTACGAGCTAGCCCCATGACGCATCCACCGCCCGGTGGTGGCGCAGCAGCGCAGGACGCGCGTCGCGCATAAGGATGGAGACGACGTCCAGGCGCATGCCGGCGTGCGGCGGGGTCTCGTGGGTACTCGCCCAGGCGGCAGCCAGGGCCCGCAGTCGGGCGACCTTGCGGGCGTCGACGGCGGCGGCCGGCGGCCCCTGGCGCAGGGAGCTGCGGGTCTTGACCTCGACGATGACGAGCCTTGCTCCTGCCCACCCCTGAGCTGGGTCGGTGACGGACTCACTGCCCGGCTCGCGGTGCGCGTGACCGGGTTCCAGTGCGATGATGTCGAGCTCTCCGCGCAGGCCGTGGTCCGGACGCCAGTTGCGCTCCAGGACCTGCCAGCCGATGTCCTCCAGGTAGGTGGCGGCAAGATCCTCTCCACGCCGCCCGGTGCTCTGGCGGGACGCCCCTGCGCGGACAGCTCCTGCGCCTCCCGGGCCCTGGAACGGCGGCGTGAGCGCGTGATCGCCGCACCTGGCTGCGATCACCGTTCGTCCCCTTGTGGCTGCTACGACCTGTTCGGTCATCCCGATCACCTCCGCCACTAGCGTGAGGCCGGATCAGCCGGTGCGCGTCATGGCGCGATCGGCTCTGTGGAAGGCGCTGTCAGAAGACGAGCTGTGGCCCCCGGCGAGCGGGGAGGGACAGCCGAACGGAGCCTTCTGAGGTGGCGCGGCGTGGGAAGGACGCTAGGAGGAGGGGATGTCCATCTCGAGCTTGGTGAGCTCCTCGACGTTGACGTCCTTGAAGGTGACGACGTGGACGGACTTGACGAACCGGGAGGCCCGGTAGATGTCCCACACCCAGGCGTCCTCGAGGGTCAGCTCGAAGAAGACCTCCCCGCCGCTGGTGCGTACCTGGACGTCAACGGCGTTGGCCAGGTAAAACCGCCGTTCAGTCTCCACCACGTAGGAGAACAGGGAGGCGACGTCGCGGTACTCCCGGTACAGCGAGAGCTCCAGCTCGTTCTCATAGGACTCGAGGTCTTCTGCGCTCACCGGGCCATCATGCCTGGCCTCAGCCGCTGGAGGCGGCAGGCAGCGGGGGCGAGTCGGCCCTGCCCGCACCTCGCCCCCGGGCCGCACACCCGCGTCAGGAGGCGCCGTCAGCGGTGGCGCTTGTCCAGGCCGGGCAGGTGCCAGCTGCGTCGATGCTGGTCACTGGCCCCCAGGGAGGTGAGTCCCCGGATGTGGGCCGGTGAGGCATAGCCCTTGTTGGAGGCCCAGCCGTAACCGGGGTCATCGAGATCGGCCATGAGGCGGTCGCGTTCGACCTTGGCCAGGACACTGGCCGCGGCGACGACGGCGCACCGGGCGTCGGCCTTGACCTCCATGTGCACCGGCGGGGTGGAGGGAACCTCAGCGGGCTCGGGACTGTCCTTTGGGGCATGAGTGCTCTCCAGGGCGGTGAGCAGGTCGGGTTGGGGGGCGGTGAGCCAGTCGGCCACGCCGTCGAGGATGATGACGCCGGGGGCGTGACCGCGATCAGCGACCTGCTGCAGGGCCCGCAGACCCGCCATCCGAAGGGCCCCGATGATGCCGTGCTCATCGATCTCTGCCGGTGAGGCGTGGGCGACGGCGTGGTCCACGAGCCAGCCGCGCACGGGCTCGATCAGGACGGTGCGGGCCCGGGCCGTCAGCTGCTTGGAGTCGGCGAGCCCCTCGGGGAAGTCATCGTCGGTGCGTCGCGCCACGATCGCCAGCCCGACACTGACCGGTCCGGCCAGGGCCCCGCGACCGACCTCGTCCAGACCGCCGACGTAGTCGTAGGTCTCCAGCAGCGCCTTCTCCAGGGACCGGTCGGGGCGGGTGCGTCCTCGAGGACTCACCTCGTTCTCCCCGCAGCCTGCTCCTGGCCGGAGGAGTGTGCGGAGACGTCCGGGCTGTCAGCCGGCCCGCCGGGTCCGGTCTGCGGCCCGTCATCAACACCGGTCCCCTCGCCACCAGTGCCAACGTCATCGGAGTCCCTGCCCTCGGGGGCCGGGGAGGGTGCCTCCTCCTCGGAACCCGTCTCCCCGTCACCCGTGGGGGCAGCGGGAGACGAGGGAGGTGCCGGCGGCGTCGCCTCCTGCGCCGGGACGTCTGAGAAGGCGCGCTCCCCTCCCCACAGCACCCCCCACCGGCTCAGGTGCGTCCACTGGAAGACCACCTTGGCCACCCCGACGACGTTCTTGAGCGGCACGAAGCCGCCATGGGCGTCGTCGCGGTGGTAGCGGGAGTCGGCCGAGTTGGAGCGGTTGTCCCCCATGACCCACACGTAGCCCTGGGGGACGGTGACATCGAAGGAGGTCAGGGACGGGGACTGACCGTCCTTGACGTAGGGCTCCTTGATCGCGACACCGTTGACGCTCAGTGTCCCCTTCCCGTCGGCGACCACATGGTCGCCGCCGACACCGACGACCCGTTTGACGAGGTGATGGCCGGTGTTCTCCGGCAGAAGGTTCACTGAGACCATGAGCCTCTGGGTGGCGCCGCGAAGCCCCGTCGGTTCCTTGACGTGAAGCCAATCGTCGGGATCGGAGAAGACGATGACGTCACCCCGCTCGACGTCGTCGGAGCCGTACATGGGCACGGCGACCTTGTCCCCGTCACGCAGGGTGCGTTCCATGGAGCCCGAGGGGATCTCGTAGATCTGGACGACGTAGGACCGTAGAAGAGCCGGCACCATGATGACGACGGCCACGACGAGCACCAGTCTGATGACCCGTTGATACAGGGGGCTGGTCTGCGGCGGGGGGATGGCGGGGGCCACCTGCCGGCGGGGCGGGATGGAAGGGGGCAACTCGGTGGGCTCGTCATCGGGCTCGGGCTCGGCGTCGGGGTCGATGAACGGGTCGTAGTCCCACTGCTCGCTGTCGTCGACCGGGGCCGCACTGGGAGGTTCCTCGGCGGTCTCAGGAGCCGTGCGGCTCTCCTGGGGGGAGTCCGCTGACGGAGAGCTGCAAGCCGGTGTGATCGCGGACCTGGAGGTCCGGCCGATCTGAGAGGGATCGGCCTGCTTCAGGTCCAGCCCGACGTCGTCGGCCCCATCCTGCACCGGACTCACCGTGCTCCTTCCCCGGAATTGATGGACATGGGTCCACCGCTGCACGGCGGTGGGAGATGGCGAGCGCCCGGAACCCGTGGGCTCCGGGCGCCGCCTGGAGAGTGCAGGCGCTCAGTCCTCGCGACGCTCCTTGATCTTGGCGGCCTTACCGCGCAGGTTGCGCAGGTAATAGAGCTTGGCGCGGCGGACCTGGCCCCGGGTGACGACCTCGATCTTCTCGATGGAGGGCGTGTGGACGGGGAAGGTGCGCTCAACACCGACGCCGAAGGAGACCTTGCGGATGGTGAAGGTCTCCGAGACGCCGCCGCCCTGGCGCGCGATGACGACGCCCTGGAAGACCTGGACGCGGGTACGCGATCCCTCAACGACCTTGACGTGGACCTTGAGGGTGTCCCCAGGACGGAAGGAGGGGATGTCGTCACGCAGTGATGCGGCGTTGATCTCGTCGATCAGGTTCATGTTTCTCTCCACACCCGTGCCACTGGTCAGGAGTGCTGGTTCGGCGGCGCCGCGCCGTGCGGGGCAGCGCCGGAGGTGGACGCTCCCGGGCTCCTTCACAGCGGCCGCCTCCCCAGTGGCAGAGGAGCCGCAGGACCCAAGTGCCCGCTCAGTTTGCCACAGGCTCAGTCCACGGACGAGAGCGTCAGCCTCGACGTGCCTGAGTTCACGCCTTTCTCACGCCCCGGTACGCATTCGGGGCGGTCAGTCCCCGGAGCCCGCCAACGTGCTCGCCGGGTTGGGCGCGGCCGGTCCGGCGGGGAGCGCCGTGGGGGGGGAGGTCGGCTTGGGAACCTGGGAGAAGACCTCCTGCCCGGAGGTGAGGCTGGACCAGTGGGAGTACGGCCACACGACGTTCTTGGCCACGCCGACGACGTTACTCAGGGGCACGAAGCCGCGATGGACATCGTTCTGGTGGTAGCGGGAGTCCGAGGAGTTGGAGCGGTTGTCGCCCATGACCCAGATGTAGCCCTCGGGGACGGTGACGTCGAAGGCGACCTCGGAGGCCGACCGGCCGGGCTTGAGGTAGCCCTCATGGAGTTCGACGCCGTTGACGGTCAAGGAGCCCTTCCCGTCGGCCACGACGTGGTCACCGGGCATTCCGATGACCCGCTTGATGAGGTGGTGGCCGGCGTTCTGGGGGAAGATGCGGATCGCGACGAGGAAGTCCTGCGCGGCGCCCTGCAGGCCAGTGGGCTCCTGGGTCGTCAGCCAGTGGTCCGGGTCAGTGAAGACGACGACGTCACCCCGGTGGACCTTGTCGGAGTCGTACATCGTCACGGTGACACGGTCGCCCTCGTTGAGGGTGTTCTCCATCGAGCCCGACGGGATGGTGAAGCTCTGGATGATGAAGGTGCGGATGAGGGCGATGATCGCCACGGCGACGACCAGGTAGGACAGGGTAATGCCCCACTGCTTGAGGCGGAAGACGATCCGCTCCCCCAGCGAGGCCGGCTCAGCGGCCTCGCTGGCCCCGGCCTTGTCCTCGCCGGCGCGGTCCGTGTGACGGTGGTTGTTCCGGCGGTCATGGTCGGTCCGCAGGTGACTGCCCGAGGTCACGTCCTCATCCGCCTCATCATGGATCCTGCCCTGAGGGCTCTGGTCGGGTGCGCTGCTCATAGGCCTTCTCCTGTCCGCCGGATCATGACGACGTCGTGGGCGTCCTGGCCACCGACGTTGTAGGTGCGGGTGCCGACCTGGCGGAAGCCGGCCCGCTTGTAAGCCTTCTGGGCGCGTTTGTTGGTGACGTGGGTGCCGAGCCAGAGCAGGTCTGTTCCGTGGGCGCCGGCCTGGCGCGTCACGGCGTCCATGAGCGCGGGGGCCAGCCCGGATCCCCTCATGGCGGCGTCGACGTACACCTTGGACAGCTCGCCGACGACCTCTCCTCCGGCAGGCCGCACGCAGGCGGGACGGGGGTCGATCCCGTGGGGCTGTTCCCCGTCGGAGTCGGCCTCCTCGCGCAGTACTGCGGCGTAGCCGACCAGGGCCGGAGCGGTGCCCGTGCTCGCCCTCCCCTCGAGGTTGCCGTCCCGCAGCGACGGGGGCTCCAGCAGCTCGGCGAGAATGAGGTCGACGCGGTCGTCGTCGGCCCAGGTGGCGAACAGCTCGGGAACCAGGTTCGTGGCGATGTGGCGCTCGAGGAACTCGGGGTCGATGACGTTGCCGCAGGCATCGGGAAAGGTGCGCGCCGCGAGCTCGGCCAGGGCGTGGGCGTCGTCGGCGGTGGCGTTGCGAAGGCGCACCGGAACCGGGTGGTCCGCCCCGGCCGGGACCGCCCACCCCAGGCGAGCCAGGAGCGCACGGTCCTCACGATCCAGGCCGGCGGGGTCCAGGGCCCGGATCATGTCGGGTCGGCGCTCGACGGTGCGGGTGAGGGCCTGGTCCCGTCTGGCTCGGGCGATACGGCCGTGGTCGCCGGAGAGCAGGACGGGGTCGACTTCCAGGCCTCGCCACCGGGTGGGGCGGGTGTGGACGGGGTACTCCAGCAGGCCGGCGACTCCGTGGGACTCCTCGACCAGGGACTCGGGGTTGCCCAGGACCCCGGGCAGGAGTCGGGCGATGGCCTCGATCATGACAATGGTGGCGACCTCTCCCCCGTTGAGCACGTAGTCGCCGATGCTCAGCTCGCGCACCTCGATGCCGCGGGAGGCGTAGTGCTCGGGCACGCGCGCGTCGATGCCCTCGTAGCGGCCGCAGGCGAAGACCAGGCGTTCGGCTCCGGCCAGGTCCTCGGCGGTGCGCTGGGTGAAGACCTCCCCGGCGGGGGTGGGGACGATGAGGACCTGACGGGGCGCATCGGGGGTGTCCACGGCGAGCACCTCATCGAGAGCCTCGCCCCACACGTCGGGCTTCATGACCATGCCGGCCCCACCGCCCAGGGGCGTGTCGTCAACGGTGCGGTGCCGGTCGTGGGCGTGGTCGCGCAGATCGTGGACGTGCAGGTCGAGGGGGCCGCGGTCGGCCGCCTTCCCGATGAGGGAGAGGTCGAGGACCTTGAGGTAGTCGGGGAAGATGGTGACGACGTCGATCCTCACCTGGCCTCCTCCGCCTGGCCGCGTCCGGGGAACAGGCCACCGGGCGGGGCCAGCGTCACCGTGCCGGCCTCGGGATCGATGGCCGGCACGAGAGCCTCAACGAAGGGCACGGCCACATCGTCCCCCTCAGGGGTGGTGACCACGAGCCGGTCCTGGGCGACGCCGGGCTCTACGTCGGTGACCTCTCCCAGCTCCTCACCGGAGACGCTCAGCGCCCGCAGGCCGACGAGCTCGTGGCGGTACCAGGCCTCCTCGGAGTCCTCAGGGCCCTCACCGCCCTGGTCGTCGTCGGTCTCGACCAGGAGCCTCACTCCTCGCAGGACCTCCGCAGCCGTGCGGTCGCGCGCCTGCTCGAAGGCGGCGAACCAGCGCGAGCCGTCGAAACGCAGACGGCTGACCGTCAGCGGGCCCGCGTGGGCCGGCTCCGTGGGGACGATGGTTCCAGGTGCGAGACGGCCCTCGGGGTCATCGGTACGGATCTCGAGACGCACCTCGCCCTTGAGGGCATGGGCGGGACCGACGACAGCAAGGGTGAGCAGCACCTGTTCTCCTGGGATCGGGGCATGGAACGGTTTGTCCGGAAAGTCTGGATGTCTGCGGCCAACCTACCGCGCCGTGGTCTGCGTTCCCATCGGCCGCGGGGATGAGGTGGCGCACCGCCGGAGTGAGGTTGGCCAACTCGATACGGCTCCCGGCCGGCTGCGGTCGTCGCCACCAGCGGCGCAGGAGCGCCCGCCCCGAAGGACGACGACGCCCGGCCCCCTTGGGCGGGGACCGGGCACCGGCGTTGATCGATCAGACCGGCCGAGGCCGAGGCGGCCTACTGCACCGACCTGAAGGCCCTGCGCTCAGCGGCGGTCGGTGTCGACGACGTCGACGCGCACCGGCGAGTCCGCCAGCGCTCCGACCACTGTGCGCAGTGCTCGAGCAGTACGGCCCGAGCGGCCGATGACTCGGCCGAGGTCCTCGGGGTTGACCCGCACCTCCAGCAGGTCGCCGCGGCGCAGCGACCGGGAGGTGACGGTGACGTCGTCAGGGTTGTCGACGATGCCCCGTACAAGGTGCTCGAGGGCGTCGGCCAGCATCTCAGGCCTCCTCGGCGGCGGCCTCATCGGAGGCCTGGTCCTCAGCGGACTCCTCGGCCTTGGACTCGGCGGCCTCGGCCGCTGCAGCGGCCTCCTCGTCAGCCTTGGCCTTGGCGGCGGCGGCCTTGCGCTTCTCAGCGTCGTCGGCGGCGGCCTTGACCGCGGCCTCCTTGGCGACCGCGGCGGCGTCGGCGTCCTTGACCTTGAGGGTGCTCTCGACACCCTTGAGGCCCTTGAACTGGTGATAGTCGCCGGTGATCTTAATCAGCTTGTAGACAGCGTCGGAGGGCTGAGCGCCCACGCCGAGCCAGTACTGGACGCGCTCGGAGTCGATGCTGATGAGCGAGGGCTCCTGCATCGGGTCGTAGACGCCGATCTCCTCGATGACACGGCCATCGCGCTTCTTGCGGGAGTCGAGGACGACGACCCGGTAGAAGGGGGCGAACTTCTTGCCCATGCGCTTGAGGCGAATCTTGACTGCCACTTGGTTGAACTCCTGGTTCTGGATGGTTTGGCGCGCGCTGGTCCCCGGTGGGGTCAAGCAACGGTTTCCGGCGTGAGCCGAGACGCGACCGGGGCCGGGAGAGGGACCGACGTCCGACCGAGTACAGCCGGACATTCTGCCAGAGCCTCCGAGGAGGTCGCCAGCCCGAGCCGGGGCGCCGCCCCACCACTCGGTGCGAGATCGCCCACAGGCGACGTCGACTCCGAGCTTGCGCGCCCCTTCAATGGGGCACCACGCCGATTGACTCACCCCGCACGGTTCGCACCGGTCAAACCCCAGCGCGGCCCACGACGCCGGGGCATGCTTCGCCCATGAGGCTTCTCCCCTTCGGTAACCGCGGCATCCAGCCGCCCGGCAAGAGCTCATCGATCCGACCGCCACGCTCCGGACAGGGCACTCCGACGTCGATCCGCCCTCCCAGCACCTCCTCGACGGACGGACTGCCCTCAGGCGCCGACCACGAGAGCGCCACGACCGGACCGAAGCGCCCCCGGCGCACCCCACAGCCCCTGACCGGGAACGCACAGTCCGTGAAGCCCCACCACGCGCAGTAGGGCTGTGGCCTGCGATCCTTCTTGGAACCTTCTGCGTGGCGGCACTGGTCATTGCTGGGCGAGTGGCCGTGAACTCCACGTCACACGTTGCACCGAGCGCCTCTCCTCCACCACCTCCGCCTGCCTCTTGCGAAATGGAAGGACATCAAACGGAAGGCTCTTCATGGAAGAAGACGTGGAGTCTTGACACCGGTCTCCCGGAATGGGAGAACGATTTCACGTGGGACACCTACGCGTGCGGGCACTATATCGTTGTCATTCACCACAAGAACGACGATAAGGCAGATCTGACAGGATTCCATATTAAAGGCAATACTCCCAAGAAGATCTGGTCGACGTCGCTAGGATATACGTTCACCACCGGCTACCGACACTGGTGGGGAGGGAACCTGCTACTGAACGGCCAGGTTCTTGACCCCACAACAGGAAAGACGACTGAACTCCCATCGGGTTTCCAGTCTTTAAGCTTCGTCGCCAATGACAACACAGCCGTCTCATGCAGCTCCTCGTACTCGGACGCGAACAGTACCTGCACGGGTTGGGACTGGAATAATGGCGAGCCGACTCAGCGCTGGCAGCAGACCTACGACTTCACATCAGTCCACCCACTCTGGCACCATGCCGATGGAACACCATCATCAGAGTCGATCGCGGTGTCCGTTGAAAGCTCTCCCAAAGACTCTTCCAGCATCGGAGTTCTTTCGACGAGTGACGGCTCCCTCGTGACCCTCTCACCGGAGAAGAACGGTCAAGGGCACCCCATTCAGCTGCTTTCCGCTAGCGACGGCTGGATCACCATCGATCCAGACAGCTCGACAGCATCCACCTTCTCCAAGAATGGGGCGCCCGCGGAGTCCTTCACCCTCAGGGGCTCCACTGCGTCCCTCCTCATCAAGGATGGTCAGCAACCCTCGCTGTCACAGTTCAGGGCCGCTTACGAGTCGGGTGACACGACCTGGGCCGATATCGACCTCACCTGCACCGATGCCACGCACTGCAGTCTTCATGGATACCCATTGACACTGTCCGACGATGTAGCCACGTGGAACACCCCGGCCCGTGCGCAGTTCCAGAGCTCCTGGAAACTGAGCTCCGACAAGCGCACGCTCACCATACGCGGCCGCTCCGCCAGCAGTGAGATCGGTGCGGTGTTCATCATCGACACGGCATCGAAGACGCCGATGGCTCCTCTGCCCATCACATCCCGTGGAGCAGTCATCCCCGTCTGGCGCCAGGATTTCATTGTCGCGATCGACGGCTCCACATTGATCGGCTACGCACCGCAGTCCTGAGGACACGACGGCATGACGCACAGCCTGCTGCCGTATGACAGGTGTCATGCAGCAGCGGTGACAGCGCTCAGTACCGGGAGCCGTGGGCCGGCGCGACTCTGAGGCCATGATCCGAACCACAGCAGCCGCCACCACTCACTCCCCGGGTTCCGGTCCTCAGGTCGGGCACACGGCTCCGGCCCCCGCGATTGACTCCCGTGGCCTGCGCAAGACATTCGGCAGCCTCGTCGCCGTCGACAACCTCGACCTGACCATCCGGTCCGGAGAGGTGGTCGCCTTCCTGGGCCCCAATGGCGCGGGCAAGTCCACCACCCTCGACATGGTCCTCGGGCTGACCCTGCCCGACGCCGGGACGATCGAGCTTCTGGGAACCTCCCCCGACCAGGCGGTCCAGGCAGGTCGCGTTGGTGTCATCTTCCAGGACGGCGGTCTTCTGGACGACTTCACCGTCGGGGAGACCCTGCGGGTCGTGGCCTCGATGGGACCCCGGCACTACGACAACATCTCGCACGCTTCCAGGCTCGACGACGTCGTCGACCAGGCGAGTCTTGGAAAGCTCCTCACCCGCAGAGTGAGCCGCTGCTCGGGAGGCGAGCGCCAGCGCCTGCGCCTGGCCCTGGCTCTACTGCCGGACCCCGACCTCCTCGTGATGGACGAGCCCACCGCCGGCATGGACGTCAACGCCCGGATAGCCTTCTGGGAGACGATGCGCACCCAGACCCGCCGCGGCCGCACCGTCCTGTTCGCCACCCACTACCTGGAGGAGGCGGCCTCCTTCGCCGACCGCATCGTCATCATCGCCCACGGCCGCCTGGTCGCCGACGGAAGCGTCGACGAGATCCGAGCCCTGGGCGACGGCGCCCTGGTCACCGCCACCTGGCCCAGGCTCTCCGAGGAGTCACTAGGGCAGTACCTGGCCGACTGCCCCGCGGCCGGCAGCATCCTGCATGCGGTCGTCCACGGTGAGCACGTGGAGCTGCGCACGACGGACTCCGACGCCGTCGCCCGCTGGCTGCTGAGCGCCACCCCCGCCGAGCACCTGGGGATCGGCGCCGCGAGCCTCAACGAGGTCTTCACCGCTCTGACCTCAGACCGCTCTGACGGCGCACCTGCGCCAACACCCTAGCCCACGCCCTTGACCCTGCCCACCATCACCACATGCATTGAGGCCACATCATGACCGCGATACCTCAGACAAGCTCCGATCTCTCCGCCTCCCCCGTGAGTTCCTCTGCCGGCAGCCCCGGCGGCCAGTCGCGCCGTTCGGGTGGGCTCAGGCCCGCACGCCCCCTTCTGACCTACCTCCGGCTCGACCTCTACCGGAGTCTGCGCGAGCCGGCCAACCTCTTCTTCGTCATCGCCTTCCCTGTGGCGATGTACCTCGTCTTCGGTCGGTTGAACGCCTCCGCCGGGGACTACGGCCCGCACGCTCACGGCAATGTCTCGGCCTCGGTGATGCTTGCGATGGCCTCCTTCAGTGCCTGTCTGGGTGCCACGAGCGCCTCGGCGGCGGCCGCCGTCGAGCAGTCAGCGGGCTGGGGCCGGCAGATGGCGGTCACCTCCCAGGGCCTGCGCGGCTACCTGGTGGTCAAGACCGGAACCGCGGTGGGAACAGCGGCACTTCCCGTCGTCGTCGTGCTCGCCGCTGGGGCACTGACGGACTCGCAGATGGAGGGCTGGGTCTGGGCCGTCAGTCCCCTCATCTGTCTGATCGGGGTCCTGCCCTTCGTTCTGTGGGGGCTGGCCGCCGGGATGTGGCTGCCGTCCTCGGCATCGATCGGTATCGCGACCTCCTTGGTCTCCTTGTTCGCCTTCATCGGCAACGCCTTCATGCCCCTGAGTCACACGCTGCTGACGATCAGTCGCTTCACCCCGATGTACGGAGCGACGGCGCTGGCCCGGTGGCCGCTGGGCGAGGGGTGGGCCTACGTACCGGATCGGCAAGCGGGTATCCAGGACCCGTTGTGGATGCCGTTGGCTAATCTGGTGGTGTGGACACTCATCTTCGGGCTGCTGGTGATCGGGGCCCGACGTCGGGCGACCAGGCGCCGATGAGACCGGAGATGACTATGCCGCAGCCGCTGCATGACTCAGCTGACCTGAAGGCATCATCGTCTGGGGCAGGGCGGCCCCGTTCCCGCCCCTGGCACCGCTATCGCCGTCATATCGTCTGGGACGCCACAGTATGGGTGCTGTTCCTGGCCCTTCCCATCATCCAGCTTCTCCTCGGTTCCTTCACCTGGTGGCAGCGCCTGCTGGGCCTTACCGGGGTGCTGGGGTTCATCGCCGGCTACGTCTGGGCGTTCTCGACGCCGGCCGACCGTGCATCGAGGGTCAACGTCCCTTCTACTGACCTCCCGACTCGAGTCCTTCTCAGAGAGCTCGCGGTCCAGGGCTTCTTCACCGTACTGACGCTGCCGGCACTGGGATGGTGGGCGGTCTGCTTCTTCCCCTTCTTCTGCTCGTTGATCCTGTTCTCCACGACGTTGCGCCGAGGCATCCCCACCGTCGTCATAGCGACGGGTCTTCTGATTGCCGCCTCGCTGTTATGGAACACACATCCGGAGTCGCACTGGCAGGTACTGGGCATATCGCTCACCGAGATTCCCATCATCATCGCCCGCATCGCGGTGGAGCTCCAGGAGCGCAGAACAGCCGCTGAGCGCGAGCTCGCCCTCGTCTCCCAGCGAGAGGCGCTCGGGCGCGACGTCCACGACATCCTGGGGCACTCCTTGACGGTGCTCACTCTCAAGGCCGAGGTCGCCCGCCGGCTCATCGAGCGTGACCCGGCCGCCGCCTCCCGGGAGCTCGACGAGGTCATCACCCTGGCCCGTGGAGCCCTTGCCGACGTGCGTTCCACGGTGACACGCCTGCGGTCCCCGGACCTGGCCAGCCAGATGGAGGCCACGCGTACCGCCTTGAGCGCGGCCCGGATCCGTGTGGATGTGACCGGCAGCGCCCAGGACATTCCTGAGCGTCAGCGTGCCCTCATGGCCTGGGCCTTGCGTGAGGCCACCACGAACGTCGTCCGGCACTCGCAGGCGGCCACTGTGACGGTACATCTGGAGCCGGGGCTGCTGCGGGTGAGCGATGACGGTGTCGGCCTGGCCGGTGACCAGCCCGGCAACGGCTTGGCGGGCCTGCGCTCCCGCTGTGAGCAGGAGGGCGGTTCGCTCACCATGACCAGTCCACTCACCCGTCGCACTGACTCATCCGGCGCCGGCACGACAGACACCGCTGGCGTGACGACCGGCGGGACCAGACTGGAGGTGAGGCTGCCGTGAGCCCGATCCGCGTGCTCATCGCCGATGACCAGGCACTCGTGCGCGGTGCTCTGGCAACGCTCCTGGGGCTCGAGAGCGATCTGGAGGTCGTGGCCCAGGTGGGGCGGGGCGACGAGGTCCTGGACGCAGTGCGCGAGCACACCGTGGACGTGGCCCTGGTCGATATCGACATGCCGGGGCGCGACGGGCTGGCGGCCACCGCCGAGGTCGTCGACTCGGATCTGCCGTGCCGGTGCCTCATCGTGACGACCTTCGGTCGCCCGGGCTACCTCTCACGAGGCATGGAGGCAGGGGCAGCGGGCTTCATCGTCAAGGACACCCCGCCCGAGGCGCTGGCCGAGGCGATCCGCAAGGTTCATGCGGGCCTGCGGGTCATCGACCCCGAGCTCGCCCAGGAGTCGGTTCTGCTCGGCCCCAATCCTCTCACCGAGCGGGAGAAGGAGGTTCTGCTGGCGGCGGCCACGGGTGCGGACGCCCGAGAGATCGCCACCCGGCTGAGCCTGGGCGAGGGCACGGTGCGCAACTACCTGTCCTCGGCGATCGCCAAGACCCACGCCCGCAACCGCACCGAGGCGGCCCGCACCGCCGAGACCAACGGCTGGTTGTAAGCGGGCCTGGCTCCTCCAGTGGCTTCTAGAGTCCGAGGTGGCGACGCAGGTCCTCGGGCAGGGCGCTCATGGCGTCGGCGACGTCGTCGCCCGAGGGCTGTGCGCCGGCCTGAGCCTGCGGCTGGCCCTGAGGCATGATCCCGTAGCCGGAGGTATCGCCCTGGCCGCCACCGAGCCCGAAGGAGGAGCCGGCTGCCGGCGCAGCCCCCTGCCCGCCCTCGATCTTTGCCTGCTTGGCGGCCGCCGCCTCCTTGGCCTGACGGGCGGCCTTGGCTGGGTTGCCGCTGCGGCCCTTCTTGCCGCCCTTACCGCGCTTGGCCTTGGGGGCCTGACGAGCCTTGGAGTGCTTGCCCATGCCCGGCAGCGACCCCATGCCGGGCATGGGACCGCCTTCACCGAGTCCACCCATGCCGCCGGAGGCCATGGCCTCCATCATCTTCTTGGCCTGCTCGAAGCGGTCCACGAGCTCGTTGACGGCCTGGACCGTGGTCCCCGATCCCTTGGCGATACGGCTGCGGCGAGAGCCGTTGAGGATGGACAGGTCCTTGCGCTCGGCGGGCGTCATGGAGCACACGATCGCCTCGATACGGTCGACCTCGCGCTCGTCGAAGTTGTCCAGGGCCTCACGCATCTGCCCCATCCCGGGCATCATGCCCAGGAGCTTCTTCATGGAGCCCATCTTGCGGATCTGGCGCAGCTGCCCCAGGAAGTCGTCAAGGGTGAAGGTTCCCTTGGCGAGCTTGGCGGCGGCGTCCTCGGCCTCCTGGCGGTCCATGGTCCGCTCGGCCTGCTCGATGAGGGTGAGCAGGTCACCCATGTCCAGGATGCGCGAGGCCATACGGTCGGCGTGGAAGCGCTCGAAGTCGGTCAGGCCCTCACCGGTGGAGGAGAACAGAACCGGGGCGCCGGTCACGCCGCGCACGGACAGGGCCGCGCCGCCGCGGGCGTCGCCGTCGAGCTTGGAGAGGACCACGCCGGTGAAGCCGACGCCGTCGCGGAAGGCGACCGAGGTGTTGACGGCGTCCTGACCGACCATGGCGTCCAGGACGAAGAGGATCTCGTGGGGGGAGACCGCATCGCGGATGCGGATCGCCTGGTCCATCATCTCGGCGTCCACACCCAGGCGGCCGGCGGTGTCCACGACGACGACGTCGTAACCGCTGGTACGCGCGTGCTCGACGCCGGAGCGGGCCACCGCCACCGGGTCGCCCACGCCGTTGCCGGGCTCGGGCGCCCACACGTGCACCCCGGCGCGCTCGGCGACGACGCTCAGCTGGGTCACGGCGTTGGGGCGCTGGAGGTCGGAGGCCACCAGCAGGACGCGCTTGCCCTGGTCGCGCAGCCAGCGTCCGAGCTTTCCGGCCAGGGTGGTCTTACCGGCACCCTGGAGACCGGCGAGCATGATGATCGTGGGGCCGCGGTCGGCCCAGTGGATCTCCCGGGTCTGGCCTCCCAGGACCTCGATGAGCTCCTCGTTGACGATCTTGACGACCTGCTGGCCCGGGTTGAGGGCCTGAGAGCGGGCGGCGTCGACCGCCTTCTCGCGCACCGCTGCGGTGAAGGCGCGCACCACGGGCAGGGCGACGTCAGCCTCCAGGAGGGCGCGGCGGATCTCGGTGACCGTGGCGTTGACGTCGGCCTCAGTGAGACGACCCTTGCCGCGCAGCTGGTTGAAGGAGGCGGTGATGCGATCGGAGAGGTTGCCGAACACGCGATGGTCCTTCCTGGCGCCGTCGGGCGCGTTGGTCGGGAGACTTCAGAGCGGGTGAGGGAGGAACATCCATGGCCGTGAGCCATGGCGACTCCGCTGACTGCGACCCAGGATAGCGGCAAGACGGGCCAGTCCTCTCCCCCGCGCCCGGACCGGGACTGACCCCACACTCCCCGGCCGGCGACCTCGTCTGCGTCATGCCTCAGGGCCTCGGCTCCGCCTGACGCCGTCCCCCAGCCCGTACGAGGGTTTTCTCCCGGTATACCGCGGTATTTCACGGATCGACGACCCCTGAGATATGTCATGAGCAAATGATGACCGATGGGCCATGGACCGCTGCCGACGCGGGACGAGTCTTGAGCCATGAGCACAGCAACGCCTCGGACCGGCCGGGAGTCCTCCGTCCCGGAAGTCCCCCGGACGGACCATGTGGACGCCGTCCGACTGACCGATCTGCACAAGTCCTTCGGTGACGTCACCGCCGTCGACGGTGTCGACCTGACCATTCGTCCCGGCGAGGTCGTCGCCCTCCTGGGCCCCAACGGTGCGGGCAAGACGACGACGATCGACATGATCCTGGGACTGAGCCGCCCCACCAGCGGCGATGCGAGAGTCTTCGGGATGAGCCCGCGCCAGGCGGTCGACCGGGGCCTGGTCGCCGCAGTCATGCAGACCGCCGGCCTCCTGCCCGACATCACCGTGCGTGAGACGGTGCAGCTGACGGCAAGTCTCTTCTCGCATCGGATCGACGCCGAGGAGGCCATGCACCGCGCCGGCGTCACCGACTTCGCCTCGCGCATCGTCAAGAAGTGCTCCGGAGGCCAGCAGCAGCGCCTGCGCTTCGCCATGGCGCTCGTGAGTGATCCGGCACTGCTCATCCTCGATGAGCCGACCACGGGCATGGACGTCGAGGGGCGCCGCAGCTTCTGGGAGGCCATCCACGCCGATGCCGAGCGTGGGCGCACCATCGTCTTCGCCACGCACTACCTCGAGGAGGCCGATGCCTTCGCCGACCGGATCGTCCTGATGCGTCATGGGCGCATCATCGCCGACGGCACCGCCGCGGAGATCCGCGCCTCCGTGAGCGGCCGCTCCCTGAGGGCCACCCTGACCTGCGCTCCCGAAAGGCTGCGCGACGCCCTGGCCGATGCGCAGAACCGTGGGCAGGTCCACGACGTCGAGATCCTGGGCAGCACGCTCACCCTGAGCTCGACCGACAGCGACGCCGTCGCCGCGCTCCTCCTCAGCGAGCACCTCGCCCAGGACCTGGAGATCACCAGCCGGGGACTGGAGGACGCCTTCATGGCCCTGACCAGCGACAGCGCCTCCACCCCTAATGCCGGAGCGTCAGCATGAGCCGTTCCGCCCGCCCCGGCAACACCGTCACCCTCCCGCCCACAACCTCCATCGGAACCGCAATGTCCTCTTCTCAGTCCTCCTCCGCCTCATCACTAGTCAAGCGCCTCGATTTGTCCTCCCGGACCGCACCACCGCTGGGAGGGTTGAGCCTTCCTCTGCTGTCGCTCGAGGTGCGCCGGCGCCTGCGCAACCGTCGCTCCGTCATCTTCTCGATCGTTCTTCCGGTGGCCTTCTTCCTCATGTTCACCACCACCGACTACTCCGCCATGCCCTACGGCAACGGCAACGTCGTAGCGAACATGATGATCGGCATGGCCCTGTACGGCGCGCTCATGACCACCACCGGGGCAGGAGCGGCCGTGAGCACCGAGCGGGCTTCAGGATGGAGCCGCCAGCTGCGTCTGACCCCGCTCAAGCCCATCGCCTACATCACCGCCAAGGCGATCGTGGGGATGCTCATCAGCGCTCTGGCCATCGGCGCCGTCTATGCCTGCGGCCCCGTGCGACACGCGCAGATGCCGGCGAAGGTCTGGATCTTCTCAGCTCTCATCATCTGGCTGGGCTCCCTGGTCTTCGTCGCCTTCGGACTGTTCGTCGGCTACCTCCTGCCCTCGGACAACGCCATGCAGGTGGTCGGCCCGCTCATGGCCCTGCTCGCCTTTCTCGGCGGCATGTTCATCCCGTTGACGCCGGGCTCCACCATGGATCGCATCGGCAGCTTCACCCCCATGTACGGGCTGCACAACCTGGCGCTGTGGCCCATGGGTGCCGAGAGCTTCTCCTGGTGGTGGGTAGTCAACGTGCTGAGCTGGCTCGCCGTCTTCCTGGGCGGGGCCGCCTGGAAGATGGGCCGGGACACCGCCCGGGTGTGAGACCGTGAGTACCATCAGGGTCATGAAAGCCCGCGCCCTGTCCCCCGACGAGGCGCGGGCTCGCCGCACCCGCGTTGTAGCAGTCGGCTGGGGCATCGCGTGGGCCGCCTCCATGGTTCCGGTCGTCAGGGAGGGTCTGGCCCAAGGATCCAGCGGCGGGGTGTGGGGCGCCGCCAGTGCCATCGTCTCCTGCGCGTGTCTGTATGCCGCCTGCTCGCTCAGCGTAAGACGGGTGCGCCAGGGCCTGACCTGGCCCGGCCGCCTGAGTGCGTTGCTCATCGTGGTCGGCGCGCTCACAGCGATCGGGGCTGCCCTCGGCGTGGGCCCTCAGAGCCTGCAGCTGGTGGTCTTCCTGGCCGTTGTCCTGGCCTTCTCCCTGCCCTGGCGGGCGTCCATCGGCCCCATCGCGATCCTCGCCGGCACACTGTTCCTCGTTCCCAGGATGAGTCCCTCCTGGTCCGCAAGTGAAGGCGCCTGGATCGCTCTGCTCGGTGCGGGCGGCGCCTGCGTCTTCGGGCGCTACATCATGGAGCAGCGGCGGGTGGCCCGCATTCTGGAGCAGCGCACCCACGAACTGGAGATCAACGAGGAGCGCAACCGCATGGCCCGGGACATGCACGACATCCTGGGGCACTCGCTGACAGTCATCGCCTTGAAGACCGAGCTCGCCACCAGACTCGTCGATGCCGCCCCCGATCAGGCCAAGGCGGAGCTGACCGAGGTTCAGTCCCTGGCGCGCTCCGCCCTGGCCGACGTGCGCGCCACCGTCAACAGCTACCGTGAGCTGAGCCTGGCCGGCGAGCTGGCTCGCGCCACGAACGTCCTGACCTCTGCCGGTGTCCACGCAGACCTCCCGCTGACCGTCGAGATCGTCGATCCCGAGCTGCGCGAGCTCTTCGCCTGGGTGGTGCGCGAGGGCGTCACCAACATCGTGCGCCATGCCCACGCCTCGCACTGCAGGGTGGCGCTGAGCGCCGACTCCATTGAGGTGGCCGACGACGGTATCGGGCTGAACTCGGCCGCCGCCGGTGACGGTCACGGCTTGGAGGGACTGCGCCAGCGCTGCGAGGACAACGGCGCCGACCTCACCATCGAGACGCCCTCGCATGGCATCGGCACCGTCCTGAGGGTGCGCGCCCGCCGTCTATCCTCACCTATGGCGGCCGACGCGAGCCGGTGAGTCGGTCGGGCACCCCGAACTCCGGCGAGCACTCGTGTCGTCGGCGCTGAGGAACCTTGAGTAGACGGAGCTGAGCGATGATCCGAGTGATGCTGGCCGATGACCAGGCCATGGTGCGCGGGGCGCTGGCCGCATTGCTCGCCCTGGAGACCGATATCGAGGTCGTCGCGCAGGTCGGGAACGGGGACGATGTTCTGCCCGTCGCGCTCGAGCACCGGCCCGACGTCGTCCTCATGGACGTTGACATGCCCGGCACCGACGGACTGAGCGCGACCGCGAGTCTCCTGGCGCGGTTGCCGGCCACGAGGGTCCTCATCGTGACGACCTTCGGGCGTCCCGGATTCCTGCGGCGCGCCATTCAGTCCGGGGCCCACGGCTTCGTCGTCAAGGACGCCCCGGCCACCGAGCTGGCCGAGTCGGTGCGCCGGGTCCATGCCGGGCTGCGAGTCGTCGACCCGGCGCTGGCCGCCGACTCGCTCATCTTCGGGGACTCCCCCTTGACCGCCAGGGAGACCGAGGTTCTTCAGGCGGCGGCCGACGGCGCCACCGTCTCCGAGGTCGCCCGGCGGGTCCATCTCTCGGAGGGAACCACCCGGAACCACCTGTCCCAGGCCATGGCCAAGACCGGAGCCCCCACCCGGGCCGCGGCGGTGCACATCGCCGCCCAGAAGGGGTGGATCATCGAGTAGCGCTGGGGCGTCGGTTCGCGGGCTCAGCCCAGCAGCGCGTCGACGAAGCCCTCCGGGTCGAAGGGGGCCAGGTCGTCGGCGCCCTCCCCCAGGCCCACGAGCTTGACGGGCACGCCCAGCTCCTTCTGGACAGTGACGACGATGCCGCCCTTGGCGGTGCCATCGAGCTTGGTGAGCACGATGCCGGTGACGCCCACGGCCTCGGAGAAGACCTGGGCCTGACGCATGCCGTTCTGGCCGGTGGTGGCGTCCAGCACCAGGAGGATCTCGCCGACCGGGGCGATCTTCTCCATGACGCGCTTGATCTTGCCCAGCTCATCCATGAGGCCGGCCTTGTTCTGCAGGCGCCCGGCGGTGTCGACGACGACGACGTCCGCCTCCTGGGCGGCGGCCTCACGGGCTGCGTCGTAGGCGACTGAGGCGGGGTCGGCGCCCTCCTTCTCGGAGCGCACGACGTCAACGCCCACGCGCTCGCCCCAGGTGCTCAGCTGCTCGGCCGCCGCGGCGCGGAAGGTGTCGGCCGCTCCCAGGACGACGGTCTTGTCCTGAGCAACCAGGACGCGGGCGAGCTTGCCGCAGGTGGTGGTCTTGCCGGTGCCGTTGACCCCCACCATGAGGATGGCTGCCGCGGGCTTGCCCTGGGCTCCTTCGGCCGGGGTGGGGCGCTCCAGGTTGAGGGAGCGGTCCAGGGAGGGGTCGACGAGCTTGAGCAGCTCGGCGCGCAGGACAGTGCGGACCGCCTCGGGGTCGGAGGTTCCCAGAACCTTGGCCTGGGTGCGCAGCTCGTCCATGAGGGAGGTGGTCACCTCGATGCCGAGGTCGGAGGTGAGCAGGGTGTCCTCGATCTCCTCCCAGTCCTCCTCGGTGAGGTCTCCTCGGGACAGGACGGACAGGACCGCCTTGCCGAAGCCGCCGGCACCGGCCAGGCGGGCGCGCAGGCGCTGCATGCGTCCCGGGATGGACTCGGGGGACTCCAGCGTCGCAGTCGGCTTGGCGGCGCCCGCCCCTTCCGCATCCTCATCGGTGTCCTCGCCCTCCGAGGGCAGAAGGTCCTCCACGGACATCGGCTGGTGGGCGCTGATCTCGTCGGAGACCTGGCCCCGCCGTCGGCCGGCGTAGAGCCACAGCCCTCCTCCGATGACGATGACCAGGATGATGCCGAGAACGATGAGGATCGGTTCCATGGGCCCATCATGCCCGATCATGGGCTCCCTGTGGCGGGGTCGGCCTGCCCGGGTCGCCTCTCGCCCGCAGACAGCACGACGGCATGGGGGTTATCGGCGTACGACGCAGCTGTGGCATGAAGAAAACTGCAGCACGCCTGTTGACGTGCTGCAGGACGGGCCGCCGTCGTAGCGGCAATGCCCATTGAGCCGTATCGCCCTGAGACCGAAGCGGCTCTAGGACAGTGGGAGAAAGTGCGAGAGGGCATCGGAGCGGCAATCTCCCACGGCCAGGATTCCATCGAGAAGTAGCGTCATCTCGGCATCACATAGTCGTGAAAAAACGTTGACCGCAGTATTTCACGAGACGACCGCCGCTACTCAACTCTGAGACTGCGACAGGCCACCGGTTGCCGGCTCGTGCGCCTGAGCGCGACGCCGGGCGCCGGCGGAGCCACGGGTCCTCTCGGCAGCGTCCATCGCCTTTCCGACGACGCCGACCAGCCCTCCGAAGCCCTCGGTGCCGGCGTAGGCCGCCGGCCCCTCACGCGTCATGAGGTCGGACAGGCTGACCTCCTGGGGCACGACCTCGACCTCGACGTCCTGCTCCGCCAGGCGCACCTCCTGGGAGTTGCGGACCACGCTGCGAATGCGTGAGGGCCAAGAGCGCACCGGGAAGCGCTCAGCACAAACCATGCCGAGCACAAGCAGGCCGGCAACCAGCACGACAACGAGGGGAAGAATCATGACACCCATAGTTAGGATTCTGCCTTGCGAATTACGATCTGACCAGACTTTGCACGCACTTGTCGTCCAATCAACAACAAAACCTGACAACTTCCTGACACAACAATGACTCATATCTGAAAACGAGCGTCATGCTGCCAGCAGTCTATCACATTCCCATCACGTTTCACTCAGACATCAGGAGTCACAGCCGTACCGCGGTCGGGCTGGGCCAGCCTCTGCGAGACGGCCTTGGTGACCCCGTCGCGCATCGTGATGCCGTAGAGGGCGTCGGCCACCTCCATGGTCCGTTTCTGGTGGGTGATGATGATGAGCTGGCTGGAGCGCCGCAGCTCGGTGAAAATCTCCAGCAACCGCCCCAGGTTCGTGTCGTCCAGGGCCGCCTCGACCTCGTCCATGACATAGAAGGGCGAGGGCCGTGCCTTGAAGATCGCCACCAGGAGTGCCACGGCGGCCAGCGAGCGCTCCCCTCCTGAGAGCAGGGAGAGTCGTTTGACCTTCTTGCCGGCGGGGCGCGCCTCGATCTCGATGCCGGTGGTGAGCATGTCATCGGGATCCGTGAGCACCAGCCGCCCCTCCCCGCCGGGGAAGAGCCGATCGAAGACGGAGGCGAACTGACGGGCGGTGTCCTCGTAGGCCTGGGCGAAGACTTCCTGAACTCGCGCGTCGATCTCCTCGACGATGCTCAGCAGGTCGTCCCGCGAGCGTTTGAGGTCGGCCAGCTGCTCGGCCAGGAACTGGTGACGCTGCTCCAGAGCCGCGTGCTCCTCCAGGGCCAGCGGGTTGACCTTGCCGAGCCGGGCAAGATCGCGCGAGGCCTTGGCCAGGCGCTTCTCCTGCTCGGAACGCACGTAGGGGCGGCCCAGATGGCCTGATCCGCCGGCCGACGCCTGAGCGGCGTCCTGCTCCGCGGCGGAGCCAGGGTCGGAGGCGGCATCAGCCTCCTCGTTGAGCTCGGGGACGAGCATGTGCGGTCCGTACTCCTCCACGAGGGGGTCCAACTCCAGGCCGAGCTCGCTCATGGCACGCTCCGCCAGAGCCTCCAGTCGCATGCGCTGCTCGGCCCGGGCCACCTCCTCGCGATGGGCGGCATCGGTGAGACTGCCCAGCTCCTTGGTCAGCTGGTCGATCTCCTCGCGAACCTCGTTGGTGGCGGCCAGGGCCTGGGAGCGCTCGGTCTCGATGGCCGCGCGCTCATCGGCCGCCTGCTGCACACTGGTGCGCGCCGCCTCGGCGGCCGCGCGCGCCTGGTCCCGCACGTGGGTGGCGACCGCCAGCTGGGCGCTGCGGCGTTGCTGGGCCCGCTCGGCAGCAGCGCGCTGGTCGCGTTCACGCCGTGCGGCCGCCCGCAGCGAGTCGGCGCGCCCGCGGCTGGAGCGCTCGCGCTCCTCTGCCGTGCGCAGGGCGAGCCTGGCATCGGTCTCGGCGGCACGGGCCTGGCGCGCAGCATCCGCAGCGGCCTCGCGCTCCTGTCGGGCAGCCTCCAGGGCGCGCTCGAGGCTGTCGGCACCACTCTTCCCCGAGACGCCCGTACCGTCGGCGCCCTCGGCAGCCTCTGCGGTTTCATCCCCGCCCTCCACCTCGGCCAGTGCGGCAGTGGCGGCTGCCAGCTCGGCGGTGCGCTGGACCGACTCGGCCTCGGCACGCTCCAGCACCCGGCGAGCACGCCCGGTCTCCTCGGAGGCGGCGTGGGCGGCGGAGGTCAGGCGGGCCATCGCCTCGGCAGCCCGGGCGGCCTCGGCGTCGGCCTGACGCAGGGCGGACAGCGCCTCGCTGAGCGCCTGGCGAGCAGCGTCCTCCTGGCGACGGGCCTCCTCCAGGGCCGCGTCGGCCTCAGTCTCGGCCTGTGCGGCGGCAGCGGCCTCAGCGTCGGCCTCCTCGTGGGCCGCGGTGAGCTCGAGGACCGAGGAGGCCCCCCGGCCGGCCCCGGCGACCCAGCCGGGCGCCAGGACGTCGCCGCTGCGGGTGGCCACGACGGCGTCGGGCAGCTCTGCACGCAGGGCCCTGGCGGCCTCGAGGTCCTCCACCACCCAGGAGTCCTTGAGCAGCCGGTCCAGGACCTGCTCGAGGCGCCCCGGCTGCGCGGAACCGACGAGGCCGCGGGCCGCCAGGGCCCCGTCAACGGGAGCCGGCTCCACCTCATCATCGGTGTCGGCCTCATCATCGGTGTCGGCGCCCCCCAGTGAGGGGTCGCCAGCCAGCACCAGTCGCACCGCTCCGAGGTCCTGGCTTCGGGCATGATCCAGCCCGGCCAGGGCCGCCTCAGCATCTGTGGCCAGGCCGGCCTCGGCGAGCGCTCCCAGGAGGGCGGCGACGGCGTTCTCCCAGCCGCGCTCAACATTGAGGTGCTCGGCAAGCGGTCCGAGGAGACCGTCGATACCGGCTTGCAGCAGCGCGGCCGTGCCGTCCTGGCCACGCAAGGAGATGGCCAGGGTGTCGCGTCTGGCAGTCCAGGTGGCCCGGTCGGAGGCCGCCTCCCGGCGGGCGTCAGTCGCGGCCGCGACCGCTTCACGGGCCTGGGCCAGGTGGCGTGCGGCCTCGTCGTGCACAGCGGCAGCCCGCACCGCCGCGTCGGCAGCCGCGCCGCCCTCGGCAGGTACCTGCGCTGGAACGACGGCGTCCCGCGCACCACCGGCGGCCGCCTGCGCCGGTTCCGCCTCTCCCCCGGCCTCGGCCAGGGCGGCCCGGGCGCTGTCCTCGCGAGCCTCGGCAGCGCGCAAAGCGCTGCGCGCCTGCTCGAGGGCGGCCAGGCTGGCCTCGTGGCGGCTGCGGGCCGAGGCGACGCGTCCGCCGGCCCGGGCGATGGTCTCACGTCTGTCTGAGACGCGACGCTGAGCCGCTGAGAGCTCCTGGTCGGCTGCCTTCTCGGCGGTTTCCGCGTCCGCACGCACCCGGGTGGCGTCGCTGAGCGCGGTGCGGGCGGCCTCGAGGGTGTCGGCGAGCTCCGCCTCCTCCCGGCTCGCGGCCTCGGCCCGCCGCTCGAGCTCCTCAGGATCGGTGCCGTGGCTCGGGGCCGGGGCGGAGGCCAGGAGCCGGATCCGCTCGCCGGCCACGTCCGCGAGCGCCCCGAGGGACTGGGCCGCGGCGGTGAGCTCCTCCCAGATGCCGCCGGCGCGGGCGAGGCGCTGGGCGGAGGTGGTCTCGATGGCGGCCAGCTCGCTCAGGCGGGCCCTGGCGACGCGCTCGGCCTCCTCGACGGCGCTGCGGCGCCGGGCCAGGGCCTCCTTGTCCTCGTCACCGGCCTCCAGGAGGGACTGGGCCTGGACGACGTCGTCGGCCAGGAGCCGGGCGGTGGCGTCTCGAACCTCGACCTGGATGCTCCGGGCGCGCCGGGCGATGGCGGCCTGTCGGGCCAGGGGGCCGAGCTGGCGGCGCAGCTCCTGGGTGAGGTCGGCGACGCGGGCGAGGTCGGTGGCCATGGACTCCAGCTTGCGAAGGGCGCGCTCCTTGCGCTTGCGGTGCTTGAGGACGCCGGCGGCCTCCTCGATGAAGCCGCGGCGGCCCTCAGGCGTGGCGCTCAGGACCGCGTCGAGCTGCCCCTGCCCGACGATGACGTGCATCTGGCGTCCCAGGCCCGTGTCGCTGAGGAGCTCCTGGACGTCGAGGAGGCGGCAGGGACTGCCGTTGATGCGGTACTCCGACCCGCCACCACGGAACAGGGTGCGCGAGATGGTGACCTCGGTGTAGTCGATCGGCAGTGCGCCGTCGGTGTTGTCGATGGTCAGTGAGACCTCGGCGCGCCCGAGGGCCGGGCGGGAGCCGGCGCCGGCGAAGATGACGTCGGCCATGGAGCCACCGCGCAGGTTCTTGGCGCCCTGCTCACCCATAACCCAGGTCAGGGCGTCAACGACATTGGACTTGCCGGAGCCGTTGGGGCCGACCACCGCTGTGATGCCGGGCTCCAGGCGGAGGGTGGTTGACGAGGCGAAGGACTTGAATCCCTTGATCGTCAACGTCTTGAGGTGCACGGGTGCCACCCTAACAGCGCGGGCGGTTGAGTCGGGGACAGGCACGACAAAGGGACTTGACATGACCGCGATAGACAAGCAGACTTTCCATATTAAGGCGGTCGGGTACGGGGCTATGCACCTGCTCGACCAGCCTCGTCGCCCCGTCCCCGAACCCGAAGGAGCCACGATGCTCGAACTGTCCCGCCTGTCCAAACGCTTCGGGAGCCTTCAGGCCCTGGATGATCTCTCCCTGTCCCTGAACCGCGGCGAGATCGTCGGCTTCGTCGGTTCTAACGGGGCGGGCAAGTCCACCACGATGCGCATCGTCATGGGGGTGCTCGCCGCCGACTCCGGCGCCGTGACCTGGATGGGCGCCCCCGTGGACGCCGCCATCCGACGCACCATCGGCTACATGCCCGAGGAGCGCGGCCTCTACCCCCGGATGAAGGTGGCCGAGCAGCTCGTCTACCTGGCCCGCCTCCACGGACTGTCCGCCTCCGCCGCCAAGGCGGCTGCAGAGCGGTGGACCGAGCGTCTGGGCCTGGAGGGGCGCCGCGGCGACGAGGTGCAGAGCCTGTCGCTGGGCAACCAGCAGCGCGTCCAGCTGGCCGCCGCACTGGTGAGCGACCCCGAGCTGCTCATTCTCGATGAGCCCTTCTCCGGCCTGGATCCGGTGGCCGTGGACGTCATGAGCCAGGTCCTCCTGGAGCGGGCGGCCGCAGGCGTGCCCACCCTCTTCTCCTCCCACCAGCTCGACGTCGTCGAGCGCCTGTGCGACCGAGTGGTCATCATCCGCTCAGGCCGGCTCGTGGCCGACGGCACGATTCCCGAGCTGCAGGCCACCGAGACGCCCCGGTGGCGGGTCGTCGTCGAGCAGGCCGCGGGGAGCCCACCGGTGCAGGCGGCCTCCCTGAACCTGCCCGCCCCCACGGTCGAGCTCGATGATGCCGGCCGCCTGGTCATCACCGCGGCGGGAGCCGATGAGCAGGCGCTGCTGAGCGCTGCCCAGCGCCTGGGGACGGTGCGCGAGCTCGGCCCGGTGCGCCACCGGCTCACCGACATCTTCCGAGAGGTTCTGACCACCACCTCCCACGAGGGAACCGCAGACAGCAACGAGACGAAGGAGGCGCGCTGATGAGCGACCGGACCACCCCCATCACTCGCCGTCAGGAGATCGCCCTGGTCACCGGCCGGGAGCTGCGGGCGCACCTGCTGAAGAAGTCGACCATCATCCTGACCCTGGTGCTGCTCATTGCCGCCGTCGGCGGCATCGTCGGCGTCAAGCTCTACACCGCCGGCCAGGACCAGGCCTATCGGGTCGGGCTCAAGGGCGTGACGCTCTCCCAGGCCGCCGGGCTGGACAAGGTGGCCGCATCCAACGGGGAGACGATCAAGCTCGTTGATGTCTCGGCTCACCAGGCCAAGGACGTCCTGGCCGACGACGCCCCAGAGGGCACGCCGCACGTGGACATGGTCCTGGACGTCTCCGGCTCGACCCCCACCATCACGGTGGAGAAGTCGGCCGACGACGCGGTCGTCTCGGGGGTCACGGCCTACCTTCAGCAGTCGGCTCTGGGCCAGCAGATCGCGTCCTTGGGAGGCGACCCCGCTCAGGTGGCCTCTCAGCTCAGTACCGCCAAGCCCGAGGTGAAGGCGCTCCACGCCCCTCAGCGCGATTCGGCAGAGTTCGGCTCGCGTTACGCGATCCTCATGACGATTGACGTCCTGCTGCTGTTCGCCATCATGGGCGGTGGCCAGTTCATCGCCCAGGGGGTGGTGGAGGAGAAGTCGAGCCGGATCGTGGAGATCCTCCTGGCCTGCGTGCGGCCCAGCTCGTTGCTGGCCGGCAAGATCCTGGGGATCGGTATCGCCTCGGTCCTGACCACGGGGGCTGTCGCCGTGGCCGGAGTCATCGCCGCGAAGGCCACGGGAGTCATGCCGGACATCAGTCTCAACCTGGACGGCGTGCTCGTCGCGATGATCGTGTGGATGATCGTGGGCTACGCGATCTTCGCGGTCGCCTTCGGGGCCGCCGCCTCACTCGTGAGCCGCCAGGAGGACGTCAGCTCGGTGAGCATGCCCCTGGTCATGCTCTCGATGGTCCCTTACGTCCTGAGCTTCTTGATGGCCACCGGGGACACCAACAGCATGACCTTCCGGGTCCTGTCCTACGTGCCGCCCTTCGCCCCCTTCATGATGCCGGCGCGCCTGGTGCTGGGGGTCTCCTCCTGGACCGAGCAGCTGATCGCCCTGGGGCTCGCGCTGGTCTTCCTGCCGCTGCTGGTGCGTGTGGCGGCGGCGATCTACACCAGGGCCGTCACCCGCACCGGTGCCCGCGTCCCCCTCAAGGAGGTTCTCAGGAGGGCCGAGCAAGCCTGAGCGGGGCCTCATCGGCTCGCGGCCGGCCACATGTGAGACGACGGTGGTGCGCCTTCCTCCTCAGAAGGCGCACCACCGTCGTCTCGTGTCGCGCGTCAGGCGCCCTGCGGGAGGGGCCGCGGGTCAGTCGGCCAGCTCGGGGAACCAGATGGCGATCTCTCGGGCTGCGGACTCGTCGCTGTCCGAGCCGTGGACGAGGTTGAGGATGGCGGGGGTCCCCCAGTCGCGTCCCAGGTCTCCGCGGATGGTGCCGGGTGCGGCCGTGGTGGGGTCGGTGGGACCCATGAGGCTGCGCACGCCCTCGACGACGCGCTGCCCCTCGGCGACCGCGGCCACCACGTCGCCGGAGGTCATGTACTCCACAACGCCGGGGTAGAAGGGCTTGTCCACGTGCTCGGCGTAGTGCTGGGCGAGGATCTGCTCGGTGGGAGTGAGAACCTTCAGGGCCGTCAGGGTGTACCCCTTGGCCTCGATACGACGCAGGATCTCACCGGTGAGGCGACGCTCGACGGCGTCGGGCTTGATGAGGACGAGGATGCGGCCGACGTGGGAGGTGCGTGCCATGGGGGCTCCTTGGTGGGTTGGCATTCGAGGGACCGAATGGACCATAACGGGTCCGGGCGCCTGCCCGCCATGGCGGAGCCGGTGGAGTCAGGCCTGTTCGACAAGCAGGATCAGGTCGGCGGCGCGGTCGCGGGCGGCATCGAGGGCGGCCTGGAGAATAAGTGCGGAGGACTGGGCTCCGGGATCGCGGTGGCCGCAGGAGCGCTCCCCCAGGAAGGAGGCCCGACCACGGCGGGCCTGGAGGGGCTCGGTCTCCTGAGCCCCCGTGGCTGCGGCCTGAGCGGCTGCGGCGAGGACACCGACCTCGTCCTGCCCGATCTCGGCGGCCTCCCTGGCGGCCACCGCCGCAGGGCGCCAGGCGTCGGCCATGGTCTTGTCCCCGCTGGCGGCGTGCCCCCGGGCCTCCAGCCCCGAGGTGGCCTCCTCCAGGGCGCGAGCCAGATCCCCAGGCCCCCAGGTAGCGGCCTCACAGGAGCGGGAGGCCTTGAGGAAGGCTGTTCCCAGCAGCGGCCCACCGGCACCACCGACGGTGGCCATGAGCGTGGTGGCGACAAGCTTGAGGACCCCTCCGGGGCTTGCCGGGATACCTCCGGCCCGCTGAGCGGCATCGAGCTTGGAGACCACCGCCTTCATGCCACGCTCCAGGTTGTCCCCGTGGTCGGCGTCTCCGATCGCTCGGTCCAGCTCGGTCAGCTCGGCGCGGTTCTCAGCGATCAGCTCGGCGGCGCGACGGGCCCAGTCAAGGGCCCAGGCGGCGTCTAAGGACATACTGCTTCCTTCTCGGGTCTTAGCAGGTGTTGGTTCCAGGCATGAGCGCCACGCACCCGAGGGTGAAGGACGACCATGCGGCTGTGATCGGGCTCCGCACGGCCCCGATGGGGCCCGACGCGTCCTGGGAACGCCCGTGGGGTGCGCCGGAGCAAGCTGACGAGGTGCTCATCGCCCGCTCGCGCCCCCATCCTCTCACGCCCCCTGCCGCCTCGCGCGCTGAGATGTCCGCAGGGCCTGCGACCAGCCCGAACGCACGTGCCACCGCAGTCGGAACGGGGACTCGAGGAGCGCCGTCGCAGGAGCGGGCCGCCGCCGTCAGGGTCTGCCGAACAGGGCGCGGGCCTCGGCGGCCAAAACGACGGAGCCGACGATGAGGATTCCTGAGGCGGTCAGCGGGGCGTCATACCCCTCCGACAGGGCGACCGCCCGCTCCACCCCCTCGCCGAGCTGCTGGCTCACCACGACGCGGTCGGCGCCGTAGACCTCCCGGGCGATCTCGCCGAGGTCCTCGACGTCCATGGCCCGGGGTGAGTCGATGGGGACGCACACGACGGCGTCGGTCACCGGTTCCAGGCCCGCCAGGATGCCCTCGGCGTCCTTATCAGCCATGACACCCAGGACCGCGACGAGGTGCTGGAAGCCGAAGGCCTCCTCGACGGCTCCGGTGAGGGCCTCGACGCCGTGCGGGTTGTGCCCGGCGTCGACCAGGACCGTGGGTGAGGAGCGCAGCACCTCCAGACGGCCCGGGCTGGTGACGGAGGCGAAACCGTCCTCGACGATGCGCGCCGGCAGCCGGCGCCCGCCGTGGACCGCCTCGGCGGCGGCCAGGGCGAGCAGGGCATTGTGGGCCTGGTACTCCCCGTGCAGCGGGACGAAGGCGTCCTCATAGACGGCTGCCGCCGTGGCGAAGGTGACCAGCTGACCGCCGACGGCGAGCTGGCGGTCGAGGACCTGCAGGACGCCGGCCTCCGGCGAGGTGGGGTCCTCCTGAGGGTCCCGCTCCCGACGCACGACGGCCCGGTGAGAGACCGCGGCCTGCTCGATCTCGGCAGCGGCCTCGGGGACCTGATGGGCGACGATGACGGTGGAGCCGTCCTTGATGATGCCGGCCTTCTCATGGGCGATCTCGGTGATCGACGAGCCCAGCCAGCGCTCGTGGTCGCGCCCGATCGGGGTGATGACGGCGACGTCGGAGCCGATGACGTTCGTGGCGTCCCACCGCCCGCCCAGGCCCACCTCGATGACGGCGACGTCGACGGGGTAGTCGGCGAAGGCGGCCAGCGCCATGACGGCCAGGACCTCGAAGAAGGACAGGCGGGGCCCGCCGGCGGCCTGGGAGCGCTCGTCGACCATGGCGACATATGGGGCCACGTCCTCCCAGGCGGCGATGAAGCCCTCCTCGCTGATCGGTTCACCGTCGAGGCTGATGCGCTCGCGGATGGTGGCCAGGTGCGGGGAGGTGAAGCGGCCGGTGCGCATGCCGCCGGCGGCCAGCAGTCGCTCGGTCATGCGGGCGGTGGAGGTCTTGCCGTTGGTGCCGGTGATGTGAACGGTGCGGTAGGTGCGCTCGGGGTTGCCCAGGAGGTCGAGGACGGCCTCAACTCGCTCCAGGGAGGGCTGGACCTGGTGCTCGGGGGCGCGCGCGAGGATCTCGGCCTCGACCTGGCGCATGCGGGCGGAGACCTCGACGCCGCGGGCAGCGGCTTGCAGATCGCGCAGGTGCTCACCCTCGGAGTCGTCGGCGAGCTGGGGCTCCCAGGAGTCCCAGTCGTCGGAGTCGTCGGCGTCCACCTCGGCCAGGAGCTCCTCGAGGCGATCAGTGTCACCACCCGGAATCATGTTGGCGGCGACGAGCTCGCGCAGAGCCTCGAGGTCCTCGCGGTCCTGGACCTCGGCATCGGCCTGTCGCTGAGCACCGGCCTCCTGAAGCTCGGAGACGGCCAGCCCCTCGCCCTCGGCCAGGCCGGGGGCGCCTGCGGCCTCCAGGTAGGGCAGGAGCTCGGGGTCGATACCGGCTTCACCGAAGACGGCGTCGACGACCTCCTCCCCCGTGGCCCCCTCGGGGATGCCGAAGGCGGCACCGGGCCTGACCTGCTTGGAGTCGTCGTCTACGGGCACTGTGCCATCCTTTGCTCGACGTGACGGGTTGGGCGGAGGCTCTCTCAAGCGCCCCCTCCCAGCCCTAATCTAGCCGAGGCCCGAAGACTCCCAGCCACTGCATAGTCACGACTGATCGGCAGGGGAATCACGTGAGCGCAATCTCTCACAGCAAGGTCCGCACCCGAAAAACGATTTCTTCTTAAATCTTTTTCGGGGCACAAGCCCATTCGGACGGCATCAACAATACGACTACCATGATTGTTGTACAAAAACTCGATGAATACATCCTAATTCTCGGTGAAATATTTGAGGAATTCACCAGGGAACCCTATGGGTATAGGGGTAGACATACCCCCCACATGCCTGCCTAGGCTTCCTCCATGCGTTTGTCAGTGATTGGTTGCGGATATCTCGGTGCTGTTCACGCTGCGTCAATGGCGGAGCTCGGGCATGATGTGGTGGGCGTGGACGTCGACGCCCACAAGGTAAATCTTCTGAGTAACGGCAGGGCGCCGTTCTTCGAGCCCGAGTTGGAAGGGCTTCTGGCCCGTAACGTGGAGGCCGGACGCCTGACCTTCACTCAGGACTTCTCCGCCATTGAGGGAGCCCAGGTCCATTTCATCGGCGTGGGCACACCGCAGTCCGAGTCGGGGGCGGCGGACATGACGTACGTCGACGCAGCCGTGACCGCCATGCTCCCCCACCTGGGGCACTGCACCAGCGGCCCTGAGGTGGTCGCCGGCAAGTCCACGGTTCCCGTTGGCACCGCCGCCCGTCTGTCCCAGCTGATCGAGCCGACCGGGGCGCTGCTGCTGTGGAACCCGGAGTTCCTGCGGGAGGGCTTCGCCGTTCAGGACACGCTGCGTCCGGACCGGATGGTCTACGGCCTGCCGGAGAATCCCGACGCCGCCGGCCGCGCCCAGGAGACGATGGACGCGGTCTACGCGCAGATCCTGACCGCTGGCACCCCGCGCCTGGTCATGGACTACGCCACCGCCGAGCTGGTCAAGATCAGTGCGAACGCCTTCCTGGCCACGAAGATCTCCTTCATCAACGCCATGTCCCAGGTCTGCGACGCCGCGGGTGCCAATGTGACGGCCCTCGCTGAGGCGATCGGTATGGATGACCGTATCGGGCGCCGGTTTCTGCGCGCCGGTATCGGCTTCGGCGGGGGCTGTCTGCCCAAGGACATCCGTGCCTTCCAGGCCCGCGCCGGCGAGCTCGGCGTCGGCGATGCCCTGGCCTTCCTCGCGGAGGTCGATCGCGTCAACGACACCATGCGTGCCGGCGTCATCCGCACAGTCGCAGAGCTTCTCGGCGAGCACACGTCGGCGGCCACGGTGACGGTCCTCGGGGCCGCCTTCAAACCGGACAGCGACGACATGCGCAACTCCCCCGCCCTGGATCTCGCCGTGGAGCTGTCGGGCATGGTCGAGCGAGTCGTCGTGCACGACCCGGCCGCCGGCCCGATCCTCGCTCAGAGGACGAACCGCCCCTACGAGGTCGCCGCCTCAGCGCAGTCCGCCCTGGAGGGAACCGACCTGGTCATCATCGGCACGGAGTGGCGCGAGTACCAGGATCTTGACCCCGCCCAGGCGGCCGGTCTAGCACGTAACCGCTACGTCATTGACGGACGCAACTGCCTGGATGCGCAGGCCTGGAAGGCGGCCGGTTGGAGCTACCGCGGCATCGGCCGGCGGTGAGCGGCTTGGGCGGCGCGGGCTCCTCAGCGCCGCCCAAGCCTGCCGGCGAACGCTGCGGCCAAGGCTCGAGCGCCGCCACCCAGCACTGACATGTCGCTGGTCGCCAGGAGGATCAGGCAGACCCAGACCGCCCCGTTCAGCCATGAGCCGCCGTCGAAGGACGTGCACACGGCCATGACGCTGAGCAGCGCGAGCTGGTAGGTCAGGCGCGAGCGGTCCATGGGAAGGTCGATGCGGCGCCTGAGGTCCCGGGCTCGCACCACCAGGACGAGGGCGTAGGCCACTGCTCCGGCCAGGCCGGCGCCCCACGGCCCCATGAACGGTACGAGAGCCACGCCGAGGATCACGTTGACCACCGCCCCCATCATGGTGGAGACCATGAGCATGCGACTGTTCATGAGCGCCTGGTAGAAGGTGCCGAAGAAGATGGTCATGACCCCGAAGGTCGCCGCCAGCATGAGCAGGGGGACGTAGCGCCATCCCTCGGCGAACTCGGCCTGGAGCATCACC
>NZ_KV789138.1:44015-44894 GCF_001807465.1 Actinomyces sp. HMSC08A09
GGCCGGTTCAAGGCGATGACCAGCCCGGCGGTCGACAGAGTGGCCAGCGAGTAGCCCCGCAGGACGGAGCCGAAGAAGGCGCCTCGGTCGGGCGAGTCGATCTCGCGGGCGGTGGAGTACTGCCAGGCCTGCTGGAAGACGGAGGCCACGATGTTGATGAGTGAGGGCATCTTGCTCGCCGCGGTGAAGAGCCCGGCAGCCGCCAGGCCGCTGCCCCACAGGACCACGTACCGTCCGGAGACACTGACCAGCCACCACGACAGCAGGTTGGGCACAAGCGGCAGGCTGTAGACGAGCATCCTACGCAGCAGCGCCCGATCGATCCGGAATGGAGCCAGGAGCCGGTACTCGGCCGACCCCAGGAAGGCGACAAGACCACCCACCAGGTAGCCGATGGTGTACGACCACAGGTAGCCCTCGATACCTGTATGCGCGCGGACTAGGAGCAGGTAGGTGGACACCACCATGGCGAGCGCATTGATGAGCCCGTAGGCCACGAAACGGCGCACGTGCCCCAACCCACGGGCGAGCTGGGTCGTGGCCTTGAAGACGCACACCGAGCAGAACAGGACGAAGAACGCTGCCGCGTGCTCCATGTTCCACAAGACGCGCCCCAAGGCGCACGCCACCCCGGTGCAGACGACGCCGCCGCCCAGGACCACCAGGGAGCCGGCGAAGAGCTCGCCCTTGGGAACGTCGTCGTCAATGGAGAAGCGGTAGAGGGCCTCCACGACGCCAAGCGAGAGCAGCGGCAGCACAATCTCGATCGCGCTGTTGAGCAGCTCGGCCGTCCCGTACTCACCGGCGGTCAGGGCGGTTGTGTACAGGGGCATGAGGACCAGGGAGACCGCCTTGACCGCCAGGCCCCCCAGCGCGAAG
>NZ_KV789138.1:44914-62639 GCF_001807465.1 Actinomyces sp. HMSC08A09
CAGGCCCCCCAGCGCGAAGACCAGGGTGTTGCCCAGCAGGAGTCTCATGCGCCCCTTATGGCTTGCCGACATCGAACTGAGCCTTCCACTTCTCGATGCGGTCGAAGTCCAGGCCATGGATCGCGGTCGGCCAGGAGGACTCGATCAAGTCGGCCAGATCGGTATCGATGGAGTCGCGCTCCACCAGCGGCAGGGAGTAGTCCTTGGCCATCTCCCGCGCGCGGTAGTCGATGGCCACGATAATGGCGCGCCGCTTGCGCTGCAGGGCGAAGATGCCCCCGTGCAGGCGGTTTCCCACGTAGTCGACGCCCCGGTCGAGCACCTCCCGGAAACCTGCCAGGCTCGGCGTGACGATCTCGACGCCGTCAGCCGCTCCCAGCGACTGCAGGTAGTCCAGGTCGTCGATGGACTGGGGCCAGAAGTGCAGTCGCGAGTAGCTCCTGCGCAGCACGTCGACCATTGCCCGGTCCTTGCGCGGGTTCGGGTGGTAGGAGGTGAGCGTGAAGACCACCTCGTCGCCCTTGGTGCGGGCAATGGTCTCGCAGTGCTCAGGGGTCAGTCCCCACAGGGTGGGGCAGCCGGTGTTCCAGGCCCGCAGCCCCACCCGCTGCAGGAGATGCTTGGTGTGCTCGTCACGCACCGAGTGCACCAGGTCATGGGACAGCACCTTGCGGTAGAGGGCTCGCGTGTAGAGGTTGACCGATGAGGAGTTGGCCCCCGCCCCCACGCCCAGACACACCGTGCCTTCGGCCATCCCGCAGTTGAGGTAGTTGATGTTCCAGGTCGGCAGGGGCCGCAGCATATTTGTGTAGAGGGCGTTGGTGCCGCACAGGAACTTGATGTCGGCACCTTTGAAGATGCTGAGCTTACGCTTAGACATCAGATACTGCGCCGGCGTGTACATCGGGGTATGCGTGGCCAGACGCATGACATAGTTCGATGAGAACAGCTCACGCCAGTTCATCTCAATGGATCGCCCAATGATCTCATCCCCCATATTGAGGGATCCAACGGATGTATCCAAAAGCAGAATACGCTTCATAATCTTCCCTTCTTGCGTCAGCAAGATACTTCAGCTCAACCAGTCAGATCGGCTCGGCAAGAATACGTCGTGTCAGCGGACCCGCTTTCCCATAGACGTCACGAAAAGACAACAGGGATCATCACACTGTACAGTTGAGACAAAACGCACCGGTTGACACAAAAGCATTTTCACAAGCAGCGCAGTAAATCGTCGCTTGTCACACAAGGCCGTTACACCGCGCACATCCTGCGCCGACACCCCGTGTCAGAGCTGGCGCATCAGTCCCCCGCTCCTGTGCCTCAGGGACTCCATCACGGCTTGAGCGCTGTTGGTGAGAACCGTGATGTCGCTGGTCGCCAGCAGCCCCAGGCATGCCCAGACCACGGCAGTCAGCCATGAGCCGCCGTCGAAGGACATGCATGCGGTAATACTGATGAGCAGCGCGAGCTGGTAGCCGAGACGAAGGCGGTCTATCGGCAGGTTGATGCGGCGCCTGAGGTCTCGTGCCCGTACCACCAGGACGAGCATGTAAGCCACCGCTCCAGCCAGGCCGGCGCCCCACGGCCCCATGAACGGCACGAGAGCCACCCCGAGGATGACGTTCACCACCGCCCCCAGCGCCGTGGAGGCCATGAGAACGCCGCTGTTCTTCAAGGCCTGGTAGAAGCTCTCGAAGAAGATGCTGATGACCCCGAAGGAGGCGACCAGCATGAGCAGGGGGACGTAGCGCCACCCCTCGGCGAACTCGGCCTGGAGCATCACCCTGGAGATCGGCCGGTTCAAGGCGATGACCAGCCCGGCGACCGTCAGGGTTGCCAGCGAGTACCCCCTCATCACGACGCCGAAGAAGGCGCCGCGGTCGGGCGAGTCGATCTCGCGGGCGGTGGAGTACTGCCAGGCCTGCTGGAAGACGGAGGCCACGATGTTAACCAGCGCAGGCATCTTGCTCGCCGCAGTGAAGAGCCCCGCGGCCACCAGGCCGCCGCCCCACAGGACCACGTACCGGCCGGAAACACTGACCAGCCACCACGACAGCAGGTTGGGCACAAGCGGCAGGCTGTAGACGAGCATCCTACGCAGCAGCGCCCGATCGATCCGGAATGGAGCCAGGAGCCGGTACTCGGCCGACCCCAGGAAGGCGACAAGACCACCCACCAGATAACCGATCGTGAAGGACCACAGGTACCCCCCCACGCCCAGGCGCGCGCGGACCAGGAGCAGGTAGGTGGACACCACCATGGCGAGCGCATTGATGAGCCCGTAGGCCACGAAACGGCGCACGTGCCCCAACCCACGGGCGAGCTGAGTCGTCGCCTTGAAGACACACACCGAGCAGAACAGAACGAAGAAGGACCCCGCATGCTCCATGTCCCACAAGACGCTACCCAGAGCGCACAGCACCCCGGTGCACAAGGCACCCCCACCCAGGACCACCAGGGAACCGGCGAAGAGCTCATCCTTGGGAACGTCGTCGTCAATGGAGAAGCGGTAGAGGGCCTCCACGACGCCAAGCGAGAGCAGCGGCAGCACAATCTCGATCGCGCTGTTGAGCAGCTCGGCCGTCCCGTACTCACCAGCCGTCAGCGCAGTCGTGTACAACGGCATGAGGACCAGGGAGACGGCCTTGACCGCCAGGCCCCCCAGCGCGAAGACCAGGGTGTTACCCAGCAGGAAAGCAATGCGTCCCTTATTGCTTGCGGCCACCGAACTGCGCCTTCCGGGCCTCGATTTCGACGGGTTCATCACCCGTGTTGACTGAGCAGAGAGAGCCACCCCGCTGCAGAACCCATGTCATGCAACCTTCTCCCTGATAATCCTGGCCGGAACTCCCGCGACCGTCGCACCAGCAGGGACGTCGTGGATCACAACGGCACCCGCCCCAATCATCGCGCCATCGCCAACTGTGATAGGCCCGAGAATCGTCGCTCCACAACCCACGACGACATTCTTCCCTAACACAGGTACTGTCTCGATGCCCTTGCGACCGCCAATAGTCACCCCTTGACCGATATGACATCCCGTACCGATCACCGCGCGAGGATGGATCACAACTCCCAGAGCATGGTGCGGAAAGTCTGTATTCTCACCAATGCGGGCAGCATACGGAACGTCACAGGCAAACACCACACGCATAGCTCCGCGAATGAGGTATGCGGCGGGCGCAAGACGGTGCTGTGAAAGCCACCGGGCGGCCGCATATGAGACGTAAACAGGATCTATCATGAGAGCCCTTTCTCGAGGAACGTATGGTAGGGGAACAGGTGGTACCACTCGGGGCGGTACAGGAAGAAGATCGTGGTGGCAGCAAAGGAGATGACGACGAGCAGGGCGCTGACGTAGGAGCGCTCGGGCCGTTCACCGTGCGCCGCGAGGTTGGCCAGTCCGACGGCGAAGGGCAGGGTCAGGTACATCTCGATGCGGTCCAGGAGGTTGAATCCAAGTGCGATCACCACCAAGGCGACGTCCGTCACCGCCAGGGCCAGAAGGTTGCGAGTGCGCCCAGAGGGGTCGGCCTCCACCGAGGCGTTCCAGCCGCAGGTCGCTGCCAGGAGCAGGAGGATGATGCGGGTGATGATCAGCAGGACCGTGGCTGAGCGGACGCCTCCGTCTGCATAGTCGCTGTGCAGGTAGTGACCGTAGTAGGCCGAGGAGATCAGCAGCCAGCTTAGGAGCCAGCTCAGCGAGAGCATGACGATACCGATGAGGGCACCCCACTTGAACCAGTCCCCGAATGTACTCAGCCTCATATACGGAATGAGATAGACGACGAGTAGCAGCAGCACACTGACGTGGAACTGCGAGGCGAGAACGACGAGAAGTACGTAACGCACCAGCTTGCGCTCCATGAGCGCGGGGACGGCCAGCAGGAAGATCGCCACTGCGATGCCCTGGCGCGCAGCGAGCATGAGGTCATAGAAGACGGACATACCGAAGGCGAAGAGAACTGCCAGGGAGTAGCTGGCGGCATACCGCTTGATGAACAGGACCGCTGAGCCGTAGACGAAGACCGAAGTGATGAGCAGCAGGATGTTGAAATCCTGCGTCAGGCGGCTGACAAGGTAGTTGACCAGGACGTAGCCGTACTCGAAGCGGCTGATGCTCAGCGCCTCTTGGAAGCTGTCCGTGGCGGCGATCGCCTTGAAGACGCGGTGATACTCGACCGTGTCATTGCCAACACTGACGGCTCGCATGGAGGAGAAGGCCACGAAGGCCACGAAGGCCACGACCAGAATGACCCGGGAGCCCCGCCGACCGGCATTGCCCCGCAACCCCAGCAGAGCCGCGGGAAGGAGCAGAGTGGTGAACAGTGCGAAGTGGATCCACATACTGCTGTCTCACCGCCCGGCCAGGTTCCGGTACCGGTGAGCGAGTCGGTCGGCCTCACGCGTGATATCAAAGCCTGCGGTGCGCGTCAGGGTTGCGCCCTGGGCCCTGCGCTCCAGGTCCCGCCCCAGGTCGATCGCCTGCGCCACCTTGGCGGCCCACCGATCCGGCATAGCCTCCAACGGCAGGAACTCGCAGTCCCCGATCGCGACCTCGTCGGGCACGCGGTCGGAGCAGACCATGGGCAGCCCCGCGCACTGAGCCTCGACCCCCACCATGGGCAGCCCCTCGAAGATCGAGGGAAGAAGGAACATGTCCATAGCCTGGTAGAGGTCAGGAACGTCCTTACGGTCCCCCAGGAACAGGACATGGTCGGCCAGTCCTCTGTCAGCCACGCGCTCCTCGATCCCCGGGCGCAGGGCCCCGTCTCCGATGAGCACGAGGCGCGCCCCAGGTCTGAGGCTGAGCAGCTCGCCGAAGACGTCAAGAAGGAACCGGTGGTTCTTCTCCTCGCTGAAGCGTCCTACGTGCCCCACTACCGGGCCGTCCCCCAGACCGAGCGCACGCCGAACCTTGACGCGGGCCTGACGATCGAAACGGTAGGTACCCACGTCGATAGCGTTAGGGAGCACCTCGAAACGGCTACGGCGGAACATGAACTCACCAGCAGCGTGCGAGCACGCCAGGCGCGCATCCGAGTAGGCAGCAATATTGCGGCATACGATCCAGTTGCGCAGGCTGCGCAACCGGGAGTCGGAGTAGGCGGTCGAGTGGGAGTGGACGGCGAAGGCACGTACCCCGTGGCGATGAGCCACCGGATAGAGGAAGCGCGAGAGGATGGGGTCGTGCAGGTGCGCCACGGGATACTGCCCCGCATGCTGATCCAGCACCTGCCCCAGGGATGATCGGATGCGTCCGATATGGCTCCCGGCATCGATGACGTAGCAGCGCCCGCCCAGTGCCTCGATCTCCTCACGGTGGGTCTCGTCGGGCGTGGCGTAGCAGAAGAAGTCGAACACCACCTGCGAGCGGTCCATGTGCCTGAGGTAGTTCATGAGCACGCTCATGACTCCGGAGCGCCGAGAGATTGATGAGTTGATCTGCAGGACCCGCAGGGGGCCGCCCCCAAGGTCCCGTGTGGTCGATGACTGTTCCTGGCTCATTGCCTGTCTGCCTCCGTCGGCCCCGGATCGGTCCGGGGAACTGCTCGTCCTGCTAACGCCGGTCCTCATTTCACCTTGAGGGTCTTGATGAGGACCCACACGCCGATGTGGAAGACGGAGCGGGGGACGCTGAGATGCTCGATGTCGCGGTAGAGCGTCCAGTGGTACTTGACCAGGCTCCGTTTGTTGGCCGACACCGATCCCGAGCGGAGCCGGTACCTCATGAGCACCACCGGCATCCCCCAGATGTAGGGCTCGGTGCGGAGCATGCGCAGCCACAGGGCGTCGTCGTTGCGTTTGCGGATGTTGGGAACCTCGAACTTGCCCAGGCGCGCCACGTCGTACATGACGGTGGAGTTGCCCACCGGGCAGTCCAGGAGCAGGCGGTTGTAGCTGATCCTGGCCGGGCTGCGCACGATCCTGCCGGTGGGCACGCCCTGCTCGTCGATCTGGGCGTAGGCGGTGCAGGACATGGCCACGTCACGCGAGGTCATGAAGTCGATCTGGCGCCTGAGCTTGTCGGGGTGCCACAGGTCGTCGGAGTCCAGGAAGGCCATGTAGCGCCCCTGGGCCGGCTCCATCGCCCGGTTACGGGCCATGGCGGCACCGCTGTTGGTCTCCAGCCGTACGTACCGGATCCGCGGGTCGTCCTTGGCCAGGGCCCCCACGACATCGGTGGTGTCGTCGGTGGAGCAGTCGTCGACGACGATCAGCTCCCAGCGGGGGTGGGTCTGGGCCTGGACGGTGGCGATGGTCTCGGCGATGAAGGCGCCGCAGTTGTACGTCGGCATGATGATGGAGACCAGGTCGGAGTCCAGTTCGCGATCGTGCTCAGTGCCTGCTGTCATGCTTGCTCCTTAGGTGTCGTCATTGCGCGCCTCACCTGGCCACCGCCAGGACGGTCCTCAGCGCGATCGACAGATCTCGTCCGATGCTGAAGTTCTGGACGTCACGCAGGTTGAGACGCATCTTGGCCGGCAGGACCTGAGTGAGGTAGGCGTCCTGGCCCGGCAGGGCGGCCGCCAGGATCTCGGCCTCGTCCTTGAACTCGATGGAGGCCGTGGAGGTGACTCCGGCGGGCAGCAGCAAGGTGGCCCGCATCTGCGGGGTGTAGTGCTGGACGTACTCGGGCACCTCCGGCCTGGTCCCCACGAAGCTCATCGTGCCGCGCAGGATGTCGATGAGCTGACTGATCTCATCGAGCCGGTAGCGGCGCAGCACCGCTCCGACCTTGGTGACCCGGGGGTCGTTGCCCCGGGTGATCTGGTCGCCGGGATCTGCCGGCCGGTGCGTCATGGTGCGGAACTTGACGATCCGGAACTCGCGCCCGAACTGGGTGACCCGCCGTTGGCGGAAGAACACCGGTCCGGGCGAGTCCAGCTTGATGAGGGCCGCCAGGATGATGAACAGCCACCCGAGCAGCACCATCAGGATCGTCGCTCCGACGACGTCGAGCAGGCGCTTGAGCCGCAGCTGGAGACCGCGCCGGGCCAGTGCCTCGTAGTAGGGGCGGACCTCGTCGGTACGCAGGGAGGCCGGCAGCTCCTCCCAGGGCGGCATCGTCATGAGCGGCCCATCGCCGCGAGCGTCTCGAGCGCACAGCTGATGACGTAGTCGACCTGCTCGTCGGTCAGTGAGGTGTGCAGAGGCAGACTCACCTCACTGGCGTAGAGGGCGTAGGCCTGCGGGAAGTCCTCAATGGAGAAGCCGAGGTCGCGGTACGCGCTCAGCAGGGGCAGCGGCTTGTAGTGGACGTTGCAGGCCACGTCCGCGCCCGCCATGCGCTCGATGAACTCGTTGCGCGCCTCCTCCCCCAGGCCCGGCAGGTTCGCCAGGTAGAGGTGCCCGGAGGAGACGCTCCCGTCCTCGTAGTGCCGCAGCGATGTCACGCCCGCCGGCGCCAGGGCCTGGTCGTAGCGGGTGATGATCTGGCGCCGACGCTCGAGCATCGAGTCGTAGCGGGTCATCTGAGCCAGGCCGATCGCGGCGCACACGTCGGTCATGTTGCACTTGTAGGCGGGGCTGACGACGTCGTACTCCCAGGCCCCCAGGCGGGTCTTGGACAGGGCGTCCTTGCTCTGCCCGTGCAGGGACAGCAGCATGTACTGGCGGTAGAGCTCCTCGTCCAGGCCCAGCTCCGGCCTCCACGTGACGGCGCCGCCCTCCGCGGTGGTCAGGTTCTTCACGGCGTGGAAGCTGAAGGTGGTGAAGTCGGCGGCGCTGCCCGAGGGCGTGCCGTCGCGCCGGGCGCCGAAGCTGTGGGCGCCGTCGGCGACGAGGGCGACACGTCCCAGCGCCTCCTGGACTGCCCCTGCCGGTGTGAACAGGTGGCTGTGGCTGTCGACGACCGCGCGCAGCGCCGGGTAGTCGCACATGCGACCACCGATGTCGACCGGGATGACGGCCTTGGTCCGCGGGGTGATGGCGGCCTCCAGGGCGCCGGGGTCCAGCCCGTAGCCGCCGTCGGCCTGGCCGGCATCGACGATCACGGGGGTGGCGCCCACATGAACGATCGGGGAGGCCGAGGCCGTGTAGGTGTAGGCCGGGACGATGACCTCGTCTCCGGGACCGATGCCCAGGACCCGGAGGGTCAGCTCCAGCGAGGCGGTCGCGGAGTTCAGGCAGGCGGCCCGGGTGGTTCCGCAGCGCTGCGCCACCTGCTTCTCCAGGGTCTTGGTGCGCGGTCCGGTGGTGATCCAGCCAGAGCGCAGTGCATCCACCACTTCCTGGCACTCGGCGTCGGTGATGTCTGGAGGCGAGAAATCAACACGCATCAGTCAGCTGTCCTCCCTGTTGGCGACGGATTCGTACTGTTGTCAAAACGTGGGTGATAGGTGGGCACCGCGCGAGCAAGCTCCCGCTTGATCTGCTCGCCGCCCTGGGGCAGGCAGGCCATGAGCCGAGCGATCTTGTCCTCCACCTCCAGCCTGGTGGGAGGCGGTGCCGTGGAGACGAGGATCGAGGGGTTCTGCGTGGGATGCAGATCCTCGTCGTGCATCTGCAGCTCCTCGTAGAGCTTCTCGCCAGGACGCAGCCCGGTGAAGACGACCTCGATGTCACGCCCCACCCGCAGGCCCGAGAGCTTGATGAGGTTGACGGCCAGGTCGTAGATCCGCACGGGCTTGCCCATCTCCAGGATGAAGATCTCTCCGGCCTGGGCCATGGAGCCGGCGGTGATGACCAGCTGGGCCGCTTCGGGGATCGTCATGAAGTAGCGGGTGATGTCGGGGTGGGTGACAGTCAGCGGCCCGCCTGATCTGAGCTGGCGCCTGAACAGCGGGATGACCGAGCCGTGGCTGCCGAGCACGTTGCCGAAGCGCACGGCGGCGAAGACGGTGGAGCGGCTGGTCTGGGCCAGGGCCTGGATCTCCAGCTCGCACAGCCGCTTGGTGGCCCCCATGACGTTGGTGGGGTTGACCGCCTTGTCGGTGGAGACCAGGATGCAGTGGCTGCAGCCGAGCTCCTCCGCCAGACGGCAGACGACCCAGGTGCCCAGCACGTTGTTCTCCACGGCCTCACGGGCGTTGTCCTCCATGAGCGGCACGTGCTTGTGGGCCGCCGCGTGGAAGACGACCTTGGGCCGGTACCGCTGGAAGCAGTCGCGGACGATGCGCTCGTTGGTCACCGAGCCGATGACGACCGAGAGCGTCACCCCCAGCTCGGTCGCCTTGGGCTGCATCTCGTGGAGCAGCTCGTAGGCCGTGTTCTCGTAAACGTCGAAGATGATGATCTGGCTAGGCCGGGCCTCGATGAGCTGACGGACCAGCTCAGAGCCGATGGAGCCACCACCGCCGGTGACCAGGACGACCTGGTCGCGCACGTACCCCATCCCCGTGGAGTCGAAGGCGACCTCGTCACGGGTGAGCAGCTCGGAGATCTCGACCTCCCGCAGTGCGATCCTCCCGTCATCCTGCTGGGCCAGGTCCCGTACGTTCGGGAGGGTGAGGATCCTCAGGCCCGTTGTCAGGCAGATGGACAGGATGCGCTGGCGCTCGGAGGCCAGCGCCGAGGGGCAGGCCAGGACGATCTGCTCGGCCCGGCACTCCTGGGCGATGCGGGGGATGTCGTCACACGCACCGTAGACCTTGACGCCGTGGACGTGGCGACCGTGCTTGGTGATGTCGTCATCGACCAGGGCCACCGGTTCTCCGCACATGTCCTCGTCCCCCAGGTGCATGCGCTTGATGGTCAGAGAACCGGTCTGCCCGGCTCCGACGATGAGGGTACGGGGGCGGGAGCCCGGCTCACCTGCGCGAGCACTGCGCTGGGCGCGGCTGTGCCACAGCGCCCGGGCGGCGAGGCGAGTCCCCGCGGTCATGATGACGAGCAGCGCCCAGGCCATGACGTAGGAACGCACTGACAGCCCACCATCGAAGGCCAGGGAGAAGAGCAGGTCGCCGCAGATCGAGCCGACGACGGTCGCGTACAGAATCCTCAGCGCCTCCGCCATCGAGGCGTAGCGCCACAGGCTGTTGTACATCTTGAAGGTGGCGAAGACGCCCACGTTGACGACCCCGAGCACCCCGACGGCCAGGAGGCCGCCGGTCGCCCCCGTGGCGGTCGCCCACTTCGTGGTCCCCCAGGCCGCGGAGTACAGCGCCATATACGTGGCCAGGAAGTCGATGACCATCAAGGCGACCGGCTCGAGCCGGCACAAGGCGAAGCCTCCCCGCTGCGCGCCGCAGTCCGACGGTCTCACGGGCGCTGCGCCCGGTGCTGAAGGGGCGCCCGCGGTGGCACCCCCGGGCGCTGCGAGGGATCGTGCGGGTTGAGGTGCGCCAGGGCGGCCAACCTCGGTACTGCGCTCATCGCGGCCGGCGGTGCCATGGGAGTCCTGATGTGCTTCAGCCATGAGTCGTCACGCTCCATTGAGTCTGCTGAGGAGCATGGGACGCACCGCCTGAGAGTGAGGAACTCCGATCAAGCGTTTGACGCTGGCAGGAGCGACAGATTTCAAATGTCATCAGGGTTTCAATCTGCATATGGGCGAGCAGGTTTCACTGCTTCGCGGGACGGACTTGGGGATGCGGCTCCTACTGCTCAACAGGAGGAAACGGCACAGAAAAGGGCACACGGAACCCATTGAAAAATCACTAACAGATTCCGCACTTAATGCTCAGCATTAATCTAACACCAAGAGTCACCGATTGGAAGATTTTGAGGAGGCCACTCCTCGATCATCGTTTACCAACAGATCCACTTCGGTGCGATGGTATAAATCCACAGGCGACTGGACCCGAGAGCCTGAAGCGTCAAGATTCATTCCAGCGGAACCCCGGAGAACACACCCCAACGACTAACGTCAGTGCGACTGCAAAGTAACATTTGAATAAACATCCTTGACGTCACGGCTCGGCTCTCTGCGCACGTGCCGCATTCAGTGAAGGAAGGGTCAGACGGTGGCACTCTCCGCATGAGCGACGGCGGTCTGGGCACTCCGACTACCGCGCCCGAGATCGGACACGTTGGTGAGCACCACACCGAGCATGTGCCCGCCTCCCTGCCCCACGGCCAGCGCGGCCTCGCGAAGCTCTTCGGCAGACGTGCGCCCGGCTCGCGCCACGAGGAGGACGCCACCGGCATACTCGGCCAGCACCACAGCGTCGGTGAAGCGGCACACCGGAGGCGCATCGATAATCACGATGCGGTCTGCGGCCAGATGATGCAGGAGGTCGCTCATGTTGCGGCCCCCGAGCAGCTCAGAGGGGTTCCCGGGCATGTCGCCGGCGGGCAGGAGCTCCAGGCCCGGCACCTCGCCTTCGACCAGGACCTGACTGAGACGAGCCGTCCCCACCAGGACCTCCGCGAGTCCTGGGGCACCCGGGGCGCCGACCGCACTTGGCGAGCGCAGGTCTCCCCCGACCAGGACGACCCGATGACCGGACAGAGCCAGGACCCGCGCCAGACCTGCAGCCGTCGTCGAGGCCCCCTCCCGCGGACCAGCAGAGGTGACGACCACGACCTGCCGAGCCCCGTGAGACAGGGCATGGAGCACGTTGGTGCGAGCGGCCCGAAGCCGCTCCTCAACCTCCGTCTGCGCACCACGCCCCAGTCGCAGAGGCGACGGATCCTTCGGCAGCACGCCGAGCACGGGCGCCGACAGGGCCTTGCGCACATCCTCGGGTCCCTTGAGGCTCTTGTCGAGCAGCTCCTGGACGAGAATCCACACGTACCCCAGAACCAGCCCGGCCAGCAGCCCCACACCCACGCAGGTGACCAGGGCGGGGGACCGAGTAGCACTCACCAGCTCGGCGGAGGACAGCAGGGAGATCTTCACCGGAGAGTCGCTGCCCTCCAGCTCAGTCACCTCTTCGGCCGTCTGGCGGACGACCTCATCGGCCAGAACCTGAGCCTGACGCGAGGTGGAGGCCTCCACGGAGACCTGCACCGAGACTGTCTCAGGCGTCCGCGTCGCCGACACCGAGGAGGCGAGCTCCTCCGGGGTGACATCCAGCTTGAGGGACTCGATCACGCGCTGGGCGACTGCCTCTGAGGTGAAGACCGGAACGGCGGCATCGGCCTTCAAGTCGGCGAGCTGTGCCGCGTTGTAGTGGGACTGCGTGTTCAGCCCTGGGTCTCCGCCCACTTCCACGTGCAGGTAGGCCTGAGCCGTCGCCGTGTAGGAACTCGGCGTCACGAAAGCGAACGCTACTGACAAAAGTACGCAGATCACGATCGCCAGCGCGAGAGATCCGAAACGTCGACGAGTTAGATGAAGAAGGTCCTCGAGCGTCATCCGCATACCACCTGTCATTATTCAGGACTGATAGGACACAGCACTCACCAGCATGAAGCGACAGTCACGATACCCCACGAAGGAGCGCCAGAATTAATGACACAGACAGTAACACGCGAGAACCCGAACAGGGCAAGTGACCGACGGATTTAATGAGAAAGCCCTCACGCACATCGAGAGACTTGAGAGGTCTCACTCACCGAGCACGACGATCTTCGTAGAAAATCTACAGACACCATTCCCTGAGCATTAAACCATCACAGGATGATGCCCTTGAACTACTTCTTCTCGGGAAGGACGATTCGATCACCGAATATACGGTTGTAGCGAGCGGGAGCAAATTCAGACAACCCATCGGCGTCGGTGAAGGTAATCTCACCGAAGTAGACACGTCCCCGCACCTGGTAGAAGTCAACGCGCGCGCAGGCGAACCCCTTCCCGAGCCTGCTGGCGAGCCGGAGCATGGTCTCCAGGCCGCTCGGCGGGGGAACGTCCGGGGCACGGACAGCCTCGCAGGTGTACTCGAAGGGGGCTCGGGTCCAGTCCGGCAGATAGGTCCCCCGCATCGCGCGCCCCGCACGCCTGTCCACGGTGAAGGCGAACTGGACGACGCCGTCGAACACCATGAACTTGTAGTCCCTCAGGCCCCCTGTGCCGTCACGCAGGAAGCGCTCGCACACGATGCGCGGCTCGCAGTACTCGTAGTGCAGCTCGAAGCCGCCCTTCATCGCCTGGCGCAGGCCGAGCCACTCCCTGAGGCGTCCACGGGCCCACTCCTCATCAAGAGCACTCTTGTTCGGTACGAGGACGTTCCACCCCGAGCCGTGCGTGGCCTTGAGGACGAAGCTGGTCGGCAGGGAGGCGAAGTCGATCTCATCAGGAGAGTCCCACACACCCAGCAGAGGTACGAGGTACTCCTCCCCCACCGTGTCGGCGACCCACTCGCGCACCAGGAACTTGTCCGCCAGACGCCCTTTGAGGGGTGTGGAGTCATAGAGCTTGAGCCAGTGGATCTTCTCAGTCATGGTGCGCGGCGTCTCCAGGTGGCAGGGGCGCCCCTTGAAGAGCCAGTACCAGTGTTTGAGGGCCGCACGGTACTGGGGCGGCGACAGGTGACAGTTGCGGTGGTAGATCGCCTGCTTCAACCATCCCTGAGCCGGCGGGGGAAGAACTGCTTCTGCAGCACCCTTGATACTCATCGTCCGCACCTCTCACAACCAAGGCCACCAGCGAGCCTGCTCCAGGGAGAAGGCTGCGCACGACGCTTCCCCTTCCGCCATCATGGCGGTAGAAGGCATGCTGACCGGGAGATGGGAGAGGCGAACCGCGGGAGGAGGAGCACCGTCGCTCAACCAGGTCCTGGTGGCCGAGCAACGGGATTATTCTGCCTCACACCTCAGGTAATAGGAAAGTTAACCTACCGGCGTGTCGGATCGGCTCCGCGTCGCCGTGAGCAGCGCCCCTCCCGGCAGCTCATCGCCACGATGACATCACTGGGCTGGGGCGGGAGAACCTCAACTCGTCTCTCGGACCTGGATGCAGGAGTGGGGCCGGTCAGACCGAGCTCATCGGTCTGGCCGACCCCACGACGCGGCCCGTTCGCCGGCTAGGTCAGCTCTCCCTCGCCTCAGCGACCTTCTCAACCGTGGCGGTGGGCTCCTTCACGGCCGGGTCCGCCACGACGGAGGCGTCCACGCAGCCGACCTCCCGCTTGATGAGGTCCAGGTGGGCACCGGTCCAGGCGTCCTTGTCCTGCGGGACCCTCAGCTCCAGGCGGATCCGGTCCCCCACGTGCAGTCCGGCGGCCTTGCGCTCGTCCTGGACCAGACGCACCAGGTCGCGGGCCCAGCCCTCGGCCTCCAGGGCGTCGTCGAGGGCGGTCTCCAGGACCACGAAGGCCCCCGAGGGCAGCATGGTGGCGGCCAGGGAATCGTCGTCGACCTCGATGCGGGTGGTCAGGGTGAAGGCGGAGTCCTCCGCCTCAAGGACCACGGGGGCGCCATCGAGCAGGACATCGTTGAAGCGCACGTCCCCGTCCTCGGTGAGCTCCCACTGGCCCGCCTTGACGGCGGCGAAGAGCTTGGAGGTGAGCTTGCGGACCTCGGGGCTGAAGGCGCGCGGGTTGAGGGCCAGGTCCGTTCGGGCCTCATAGCCGGCGGACTCGGCGTCCAGGACCCGTACCTCCTTGACGTTGACCTCCTCGGACACGAGCTCGCGGAAGGGGGCCAGCCCGGCCGGGTCAGCGGTGGCGACGGTCAGGCTGCGAAGCGGCTGGCGCACGCGCAGCTTCTCGGCCTTGCGCAGGCTCAGGGCGGCCGAGACCGCGGCTCGGGCCTCATCCATGGCCGCCACGAGCTCGGCGTTGGCGACGTGCCCGGGCAGCTCGGGCCAGTCGGTCAGGTGCACGGAGCGCCCGCCGGTCAGGCCCCGCCAGATCTCCTCGCTCACCAGCGGCGCCAGCGGCGCCATGACCTCGGTGAGCACCCGCAGCACGGTGGCCAGGGTGTCGAAGGCGGCCGTCTCACCGTCGGTGAAGCGCTGGCGCGAGGTGCGCAGGTACCAGTTGGTGAGCACGTCGAGGAAGTCGCGGATCGTGGCGCAGGCCCCGGTGATGTCGTAGCCGTCCATCTGGGCGGCCACCGTCTCGGTCAGGTCCTTGGTGCGGGCCAGGACGTAGCGGTCCATGACGTGCAGGCCGCCGTGCTTGGCGAACAGGCTCGCGTCGTCCAGGTCGACGCCGCTCGTGACGTAGCCGGACTGACCCACCTGGCCCGCGTAGAGGGCGAAGAAGTACCAGGTGTTCCACAGCGGCAGCACCACCTGGCGCACGGTGTCGCGGATGGCCTTGTCGGTGACCACGAGGTTGCCTCCGCGCATGACCGGCGCCGAGAGCAGGAACCAGCGCATGGCGTCGGCCCCGTCGCGGTCGAAGACCATGGAGACGTCCGGGTAGTTGCGCAGCGACTTGCTCATCTTGGCCCCGTCGTTGCCCAGGAGGATGCCGTGGGAGACGCAGGAGGTGAAGGCGGGCCGGTCGAACAGGGCGGTGGCCAGGACGTGGAGGGTGTAGAACCAGCCGCGGGTCTGGCCGATGTACTCCACGATGAAGTCGCCCGGATAGTGTGACTCGAACCACTCGACGTTCTCGAAGGGGTAGTGCACCTGGGCGAAGGGCATCGAGCCGGACTCGAACCAGCAGTCCAGGACGTCGGGGATGCGGCGCATCATGGACTTGCCCGTCGGGTCATCGGGGTTGGGCCGCACGAGGGTGTCGATGAAGGGGCGGTGCAGGTCGGTGACCTTGACACCGAAGTCGCGCTCCAGCTCGGCGTAGGAGCCGTAGACGTCGGTGCGCGGGTAGTCGGGGTTGTCGCTGACCCACACCGGGATGGGCGCGCCCCAGAAACGGTTGCGGGAGATCGACCAGTCGCGCGCGTTCGCCAGCCACTTGCCGAAGATGCCGTCCTTGATGTGGCCGGGGTACCAGTCGATGTCCTGGTTGAGCTCGACCATGCGGTCTCGGATCGCCGAGACGCGCACGAACCAGGAGGAGACGGCCTTGTAGATGAGCGGCTTGCGGCAGCGCCAGCAGTGCGGGTAGGAGTGCACGTAGGAGGCCTGGCGCACCAGGACGGCGCGCCGGCTCTCGTCGCGGCGGGCCAGGGGGCCGGTGCCGTCGCGCAGGTCGGCAACGATGGGCTTGTTGGCCTCGAAGACCTGCAGCCCGGCGTAGTCGCGGATCTCCTCGGTCAGGCAGCCGCCGTCGTCGACGGGCACGACCGTCTCGATGCCGGCCCCGGAGCAGGCGATCATGTCGTCCTCACCGAAGGCCGAGGCCATGTGCACCAGGCCGGTTCCGTCGGAGGTGGTCACGAAGTCGGCGGCGATGATCGTCCAGGCATTCGGCCCCGGGGCGGCGCCCTCGGCCCGGTGGGCGGCGTCGTCGAAGTAGTCGAAGATCGGGTGGTAGCGCCGCCCCACCAGGTCGGCCCCGGTACAGGTGGCCAGCACCTGCGGGTCCTCACCGAGCTCGCGGGCGTAGGAGCCCAGCAGGTCCTTCGCGATGACGACGTCCTGGCCGGCGACGGGTGAGTCGAGGGCCTCGTCGACGTGGACGGTCACGTACTCGACGTCAGGCCCCACGGCGATGGCCAGGTTGGAGGGCAGTGTCCAGGGGGTGGTGGTCCAGATGAGGACCAGCTCGGGGCGCTCGGCGCCCTGGCGCAGCGGCTCCTCCAGGCGCAGGCCCACCGTGACCGTGTTGTCCTGGCGGTCCTGGTAGACGTCGTCGTCCATCTTGAGCTCGTGGTTGCTCAAGGGGGTGCGGTCGTGCCAGCAGTAGGGCAGGACGCGGTAGCCCTGGTAGGCCAGCCCCTTGTCCCACAGCTGCTTGAAGGCCCACAGCACCGACTCCATGTAGTCGGGGTCGAGGGTCTTGTAGTCGTTGTCGAAGTCGACCCAGCGGGCCTGGCGGGTGACGTAGTCCTCCCACTCCTTGGTGTAGCGCAGGACGGAGGAGCGGCACTCCTCGTTGAACTTCTCGATGCCGATGCCGCCGGGGCGGGTGATCTCGGTGACGTCGTCGATGCCGAGCAGGCGCTGGGCCTCGAGCTCGGCGGGCAGGCCGTGGGTGTCCCAGCCGAAGCGGCGCTCGACACGCTTGCCGCGCTGGGTCTGGTAGCGCCCGACGGCGTCCTTGACGTAGCCGGTCAGCAGGTGGCCGTAGTGGGGCAGGCCGTTGGCGAAGGGCGGGCCGTCGTAGAAGACGAACTCGTCGCAGGGCTCGGCGCGGTTGTCGATGGAGGCCTGGAAGGTGCCGTCGGCCTTCCAGTAGGCCAGAACGTCCTCCTCAATGGCGGGGAAGGAGGGCGAGGGGTCGATCTGCTCCCCCGGGCGGTGCAGGGGGTAGAAGGCGGCGCCGGTCGGCTCGCTGCCGTCGGCGGTGGTGCTGTCAGCCATCTTCTCAGCCATCGCGGTGTGCTCTCGTCTCACTCGTTCCTGCCGCCTCGGGCGGGTGCCCGGGGCCTGACGAGGACGACGTCGGCTCCCGGCCGGGCCTGGTGCCCGGCTGGTGCCGCACCGCGGTACCACCTCGCTTGCCGTGCTGCGCGCCCAGAGACGGTGTGCACGACCGCTTCGTTTCCAGCTGTGACGGGCTGTCCCGTCCGGTTCTACTGAGGGCCGACGGCGCTGATGCGCCGGGGTCCGGTTCTTCCGGAGGCTCGCCGGTGATGGCCGGGTCACTGCCTTTGCTCCGGGGAGTGTAGTGGGGGGCGTGCCGCCGGGGCCAGTTCACGCCGCGGCTTGGCGGCGTCATCCTCCCCACACCCGGCGGTGGAATAGCGGCGGGCACCACCTTCCCTAGCCCAGACCCGACCCCAGCGCCAGCGCCAGCGCCAGCGACCGAATCTGCACACACCAACAAGAACTTCAAAAACGACACGAATACGCGTCGGTGGGGTCAGGTGGTGTTTGCAC
>NZ_KV789139.1:0-41681 GCF_001807465.1 Actinomyces sp. HMSC08A09
GGGGAAGACACAGGCTCGGTCGCGGGCGCGTACCAGGTCGGCCAGGCCGGTCGGGGGACGGTACCTGGTGCGGCCGACGTCTACGACGGTGCCGCTGACGGGGTCAGTGACCAGGCGCCTCCAGGTCCCACCGGCGGCCAGGGCCCAGGCAGTCAGGGCCGGCACCGACGTGCTGCGCGCCCCGACCCTCACCTCCGCGACCCCGGTCAACGAAGCAGCGGCGGGCTGGACGCCAGGAGACTCCTGCCTGGGAGCAGGCAGACTTGTACCTCCGGAACTGGGCAGACTTCTGCCGCTGGTCTCGGACGGCTCTCGGCCAAAGAACTCAAGCACAGTTGCGGAGCGGCCGTCGTTTGGGCTGGTCCGGCCAGAATCACGGCTGTCAAAACCATCAGCGCGGTCGCCGCCGGGATTGTGTTCGGCTGGGGCGTGGTCGGTGGGGTCTTCTGGTGGTGCCAGGCCAACCAGGCTGTTCAGGGGGACGGTGACTTGGACGTCGATGTGGATGTTTTCAGGGAGGGGGAGGTGGCCGGTGCCTGAGGGGGTCCACCACGGGCTGGCGGAACCCACCAGGGAGCTCAAACTGCTCAGGAGGCCTTCCAGGGGCACCCCGTCAGGCAGCAGACGACCCAGGGAGGCAGAACTGCTGGGAGGAGCCAAGGAGGCAGCCAGCTCACTCACGCCACCGAGACCGCCACCAAAGCCTCCAGTGACGTCACCGCCGCCGGTGCCGTCGCTAAGACGACTGGCGAGGCGTCCGCGGATGACGCGGCCACCAGTGCCACCGAGGGTGTCGCTGAGGCTGCCGTCATCGGTGCCGCTGTTGTTGTCGTGGTTTGTGCTTGCGGGGGTGTCGTCGTCGGGGGCTTGCGTGGGTCTGTGGTAGGCGGCTTGCTGGCTGGTGCGTAGTGTGGACAGGGTCATGGCGGTGATGGCGTCGGCGCGCAGCTGGGCCGGGGTGCGCTGCTCACCGGCTGCCCTGGCTGATGCGGCGATCGCGTCCAGGGTGGCGTCCAGCAGCAGCGCGTCCATGGTGGGCAGCAGCAGGCGGATCTGTGAGATTCCTTCGCCGGCGGGCCTGGGGCGCGTCACGCACCGACGCTCCTGGTTGACCCGGGCCCGCTCAGCATGGCCGGTGGGGTCTGTCTCCATCAGGGCCCGCTCGATGTCGCGTCCTACCTGGGACACGCGGCGCCTGGGCGCCTGGGGCAGGACCCGCTCCTGAACGGCCAGCGCCACCGGGGCCGGCACCCCCTCCAAGCGGCGAGTCACTAAGGACGCCTTGGCTGCGTCCAGCACCCCGCACCGCTCCATGACCTCAGTGGGGGTAAAGCCCATGTCCATCAGGGCGCTACCGTGATCCACGATCTGCCCGGCCCGGCTCCGGGATACCCCCAGGCGGGCCGACAGCAGGCAGGTGGCGTTGAACCGGCGCTCCTCGTAGCCGACCACCGACGAGACCCGACCGTCCGGCCCCCACTGCCCCGGGTGGGTCGACAACTCGGCGCACCCGGTCAGGCACGCCGCCGCCAGGGACTGACCCCACGTAGCCCACGCCGCCAGACGATGACAGGCCGCCACCAGCTCCCCCAGACCCCACGCCCCCAGGCCCATGATCCCCGAGACGCCGGCCTCCTCCAGGGACACGACCCGACACCTCTCAGCGCCAGCCACCAGTGCCGCATCGTCCCCACTGCCACCAGCGAACAAGCCCTCACCATCAACACTGCCACCGCCGTCAGCGACGGAGCCCTCACCACCGTCGTCGTCCTCGTCGTCGTTGGGGTTCTGGGTGGTGACCAGCAGGCGGACCAGCAGCCCCTCCACCACACCGGCCAGCGCTCCACCGCCGGCCAAGGACCCCAGCAGACCCACCACGTCCTCAGCGCAGGCCACGGCCCCCGCCGACACGTCCTGGGTGGGTGCGCTCAGCGTCCCGGCCGCACCACCGGCCGGGACACGAGGAAGCACACCACCTTCGAACATATGTACAGTATAGCCGGATTCCCTGCCGCCTGCACGCTGAGACGGGCCTCAGAATCACTGGAACAGCAACGAAAACCCGACGGCGCCGACCTCCCTGGCCCCAGGTGCACGAAGACAGGACAGTCCCCACAGTCAGGCCTCACACCCACACCCCAAACCCGCCCAGCCGAACCCGCCCACCTGCACCGGCCAACCGGTTTGGGTAAGCCGGTCCGGGAAGTCCGGTCCGGGCGGCCTAGTTCACGGACATAGGTGCGGGAGGGCTGGGTGCGGGGACATGGGGGCGGGAGAGCTGGTTCGGGCGGACCAGTTCGGGAATGCAGGTTCGAGGTGTTCGGTTCGGGTGACCCGGTTTAGGGTGTTCGGATCGAGTGGGCCAGTTCAGGCCGTCCCGACCCCACCTACCCGAACTCGCCCACCCGACCCCACCTCCTCCCCGACGTGACGCGGCTCAGGCGAGGTGAATAGTCACGGCACCCAAGACCGCCAGAATCCAGGAGGCGAAGGAGCCGATGAGGAACTCCTCAGCCTTCTGCCCCGCTTTATCCTGGCTGATCTCGGGAAATCGAATCACGCCCTTGGCAGCAACAATTGCGGCAATAGCAGCGGGCGCCTCAACGGAGGCGAGCAGGAGAATGAGGATTCGCTCAAGCGGACCGATCCAGCGACCGCCGCGCATCGACCCCTCCATCTCATCCTGCTTTCCGCTCTCCTGCGAGGGCTCGCAACCTGCAGCAACAATTTCCCCATTCCCCTGCGTGGAGTGGCGCGCAACAGCAAGAATGTCGGCGACGACTCGATTAGCGGGAACAGTCAGGAGGACAACGACTCCGACGACGGCGCTCATCTTGGCAGCCTGGGACCCAAGCGGCTGCGACGCGACGACGCAGAGCGCCACGGCGAGGAGCAACAGACTCGCGCAGGCAAGGCGAATGAGCGGTTCCAGCTGATCCCTACCGTTCTCGGAGGCACCCCTACCCACTCGCACCCACTGACGGATCCTCAGCGACTTCTCCCACCAGGCCCGTGAAATCAGGCCACAGCACAACCATGCAGTGGCTACCAGAATGATGACGACGACGCCTCCTGCCCCGAGATGAAGAACGGGCCACCCGACCAGGACGCCAAGAGCAACGACTGCAGACACTCCCACCAGAAGTCTCACCCTGGCGGACCTCCGAGACAATCCCTCACTCACCCGGCCGGAGCCACCAACCACGGAAGCGACGGCAAACAGAAGAACAAGAAGGGCCGTCACTCTCCTTCACCTCCCCCACTCAACCCGTCGAGAAGCTTTTGAACCTCCAGCAAGGAGGAACCGGCACTGCGAGCGAATTCAGAGACGGCTTGCTGACTCACCTTCTCCTGACGGGCGATCTCAATCTGGGTCACTCCCATGAGGAGTCCAGCCATAATGCGGCGCTGACGGGGCTGAAAGCGGAATATCGTCTGGTCGCGCAGAATGAGGACGGAGTTGACGACCCTCTCACGCTCACTCCGCTCCCCTCCGGATCCGCCAACCATATCCGGGTGGATGCGCAGCCAGGTGCGAATGAAGGACCTCCCCGCATCCTGGAGATGATGAGCCTTCTCGATGGCTTCGCGTGCGGCCCACCATGCCGAGCCGTCCTGGATCGGACGCCCTGGCGCACCGTCTGCACCGCTTCCCGCCGCCCCCTCAATCTCGGAGATCGCTCCGACTCCGATTCCGAAGCGCAGGCCCAACCCATCAGGCAGAAGAAGGTGTGTACGCATGGTAAGAGCAAGCGCGTCAGCAAGGGTCGCCGAGACTGCCTGCAGCTCGTCGCCGACCGTGGCGTACGGGCGCTGCGTCAGCGCCAGACCTTCAGCGGCCCGATCCAGAGTCTCGTGAATGACGCGCTGAGCACGCCTGCGATCAGGGAGCTCGCGCGAGCGGATGATGTCTGCGATGAGTGCGTAGGAGACATTCACAGTTTCACGATAATGCTTGTAATACACAGAATACAAGGATCATCTCGGAACGAAGGCCGTCTCCTCGCTCCCCATCTCCCTCGGTCAGCCTTGTACTCCCGCCAGCACAAGCTCAGTCCCGGAGCGAGGCTCACCGGTCGGGAAGCCTCCCACCGGCGGCGAGGTAGCACTGGCCGCACAGCGACTCGTACGTGACATCCCCGGAGTCGATGGCCACCTGATCGCCGTCGAAGACGAAGGACTCCCCCACCTTGCGGGCATTGAAGATGGCCTTGCGCCCGCAGCGGCAGATGGTCTTGAGCTCCTCCAAGGAGTGGGCGATCTCCAGCAGCCTGCGCGACCCGGGAAAGCTGACTGTGCGGAAGTCAGTGCGAATCCCGTAGGCCAGGACGGGCACGTCGTCGATCAGCGCGATCTCCATGAGCTGGTCCACCTGAAGGGCCGTGAGGAACTGAGCCTCGTCGATGAGCACGCAGTCAAGAACCTCACGCAAGGTCGCCGCCTCTCGCGGGACGCCATCCTCGTCGCGGACGGGCCGCGCACCGCTCAGGGCCCGCCGGTGCACCAGGGCGCGCAGGTCGTCGTCGGCATCGACGAGGAGGTCGACGCGGCGCGACACCCCGAGCCGGGAGACCACTGAGTCCTCACCCTTGGTGTCGACCACCGCCTTGAGGAGCAGGACACGCTGATCGCGCTCCTCGTAGTTGTAGGCGGTCTGGAGCAGCCCCGTGGACTTACCGGAGTTCATGGCGCCGTAGCGGAAGTAGAGCTTGGCCACGCGGGTCCTCCTGAGCCGGATCGAATCACTCGGGCCGGATGCTACCCGCCGAGCGCCCCGGGCACGGGCAAGACGTGACGACGCCGCTCAGCCACTCCATGGCGCACGCATAGCCTCATCCAGACCAGCCCGGATAACCTCCCCCTCATGCTCTCACTCGACCACCTGCCTCACACCTGGCGCACCAGGCAGGCCGGCACGTTGGCCGCAACCGCCGTCATCACGCTGTCGCTGTTCTCCTGGCTGGCTCTGACCACGAGCTCCGGGACGGGGCTGGCGCCTCACCTGAGTTGGCTCATTTAGTGTCGTGGTGGATGTTGTGGAGGGCTTGGGTGAGGTCGGGTGGGAGGGGGTCAGCGGCTGTGAGGGTGTGTCCGGCGATGCTGATGGTGATGGTGCGGTAGCGGCGTGCGGTGGTGATCAGGCGTCTGATGGACCAGCCGGTGGTGGTAGATGGGGCGTGCTCGCAGGTCGGACTTGGACATGCGGAAGGACTTCTCGATGTTGTACAGGCGGTGGTAGGCGCTGATGACTGTCTCGGGGTCGGGGTTGGGCAGGTTGGTGACGTAGCCCTTCCACCCGGCCAGGGTGCGGGCCCTTTTCTCCAGGTCGCGGTTGATGCTCCGGGTGGCGCCGGACAGGTGCACGAAGCGGTTGCGCTTGACGGGGATCTTTCCTGCGACGGCTTTCTCGGCCTTGGCGACCTGGGTGTCGATCCCGCGTAGGGTGCGTCGGGCTCTGTCGGCGCTGTAGCGGTAGTAGATGGTCTCGTCGCGGCGCTGGTCACTGGGACCGGCGGGCCAGGGCTGGGTCAGGGTCAGCCCGTCGGGGACGTCCTGGTCGGGGTGGTTGTCGTGCCAGGAGCTGATCACGTGGGGGACGCGTGCGGTGCGTGAGCCCAGCACGTAGGACAGACCGGCTCTCTCCAGGGCCTGCTTGTTGGCGGCGCTGATCATTCCGGCGTCAGCCACGACCACCACGTCGTCGAGGTCGTAGGCGTCCATGAAGTCGTTGATCATCGGGATCATGGTGGCGGTCTCGGCCTTGTTGCCCTCGAAGGCCCCGGCCCGCAGAGGGAACCCTGTCTCGTCGGTGAGCAGCCCTACCGTGATCTGCGGCTCCAGGCGTCTTTCCTTGGAGAAGCCCGGCTCGCGAAAGCCGTCGGCCTTGTCGGTCTCGAAGTACAGAGTCGTCACGTCGAACAGGACCAGCGAGGCCCGGCCGATGCGGGCGTACCCGGCCAGCAGACGTGACAGGTCCCGGGTGAAGTCCTCAGCAGCGTAGCTGGGCAGATGACGCTTGACTGTCGCGTAGGACACCGGTGACAGGCCCGCCTCGGCAAGGACCCGCAACGAGTCCTGCTTGCTGGTCGGCTCAATCAGTCTGGCGGTAACGAGCTGGCGGAAGACCTCGTCAGCACCATCGAGTCTGTCCAGCCCCACCGCCTTCCAAGCCGTCTCCAGGGCCTCCAGGAGCACTCCCATCCGGTTGGAGGCGATAGGTGCCACGCACCCCGCCCCAGCCGGTTCGTGCGGCGCAGAAGCTGCGTCGTTCTCACTGTTCAGGCCCGGCAGGTCGAAGCTGAGCTGGCCGGCGTTGAGCCGTTGCCTGGCGACCTCCTTGAGCACCGCCAGCTCAGCGTCATCATGGGCCGAGCCAATGTGCTCGATGCTGCGCGCCCCCATCCGGGAGGAGTGCACAATCTGCACCGCACGGGCCCCCGACGCCGTCCTGACCGTGCGAACGTACGGACTCATACCCCCACGTTAGTGCGCACCCCAACCCACGCAACCCCCACAATCCCAACAACAACCAGCCCCCAAGCAACCCAACCACCCCACAATGAGCCAAGTCAGGCATAGCCTCATCCAGACCAGCCCGGATAACCTCCCCCTCATGCTCTCACTCGACCACCTGCCTCACACCTGGCGCACCAGGCAGGCCGGCACGTTGGCCGCAACCGCCGTCATCACGCTGTCGCTGTTCTCCTGGCTGGCTCTGACCACGACCTCCGGGACGGGGCTGGCGCCTCATGACCAGAGCGTCACCACCTGGGCCGTGGATGAGCGTTTCCCGGCCCTGACCGTCATCATGCAGGTGTTCACCGCCCTGGGCTCCACCGTGGGGCTGACGATCCTGACCGCAATCTGTGCCGTCCTCCTCTTCATGAGGGGCCACCGCGTGCGCGCACTGGTCCTGAGCCTCACGATGATCGGCTCCAGCCTGCTGACGGTGGCGCTCAAAGAGATCTTCAGGCGTGCACGTCCATCGACCGACCCCCTTCTAGGCGAGCCCGCCTCGACCACCTCCTTCCCCTCGGGGCACTCCTTCAACACGGCCGTCTTCGCCGGCATGCTGGCGGGAATGGTTCTGACATCCACTGCGGTGACCCTGTACCGGACCTTGGCGATCATGGCGGCGGCGGGGGCGACCCTGCTGGTGGGGGCATCCCGTGTCTACCTGGGTTATCACTGGATGACCGACGTGCTGGCCGGCTGGTCCCTGGGGCTGGCCTGGCTGTGCCTGGTGACGCTGGCGCTCCTGTGGCTGAAGGGACGACGGCGCCAGCCCCCATCCCTTGCGGCCACACCATCGGACAGCTCCTCAGGAGTAGAGGGCATCGAGCCACCACCGACCTGATCGCACCAGCAGGCGGGGCGGCCCGACGTCGGTGACCACCTGGAGGTAGGCGCGTCGTGAAGGCCCCTGGGAGGTCCACCACCCCTCGTCGACCGGCCAAGGCCCGGCCCACAGGAGCACGGCCTCCATCTGGGACCCAGTCCCCGCAGCACCCTCATCAACGCCATCCACGCCGTCGTCGACACTGAGGAAGCCGGGGACACCGTCGAGCTGACCGTGGATGTCGACGCCGAGCTCTCTCCCCTCAATGTCGGTGAGGCGCGCGGGAACTGGTCGGGGCAGGACGATGGAGGGTGAGGGCTTGGGCAGAGCGCCGTTCCAGGGCGCCGTCTCATCATCCGTGGACTCCCCTACGCCTTCGCTCTCACCCCAGGGGATGAGGCGAACCCGCGAGCGCGGGTCGCGCCCGGGAACAACCCTGGGAACCTGGATGCTTCCGGCCCCCAGGAGTGACTCCACGCGTTCGGCGGCACGGCGGGCGCGCGACTGGGCCTGGTGGCCCGGCGCTTGCCACAGTCCTGTCTGGGAGGTCGTGGCGGGGCTCAGCTCGAGGGCGGTCAGGCTCAGGTAGGTCAGGCCGGAGGAGGGTGGGCGCCCGGAGCGTCCGGAGAGCCATCCCTCGAGCTGCCAGCGCACGCGGTCGGTGAGCTCGGCGGGGGTGGGGGTGTCCTCCAGCATCCAGCTTCGGGACAGGTCGGTGCCGTCCTCGCAGCGGGCGGCAACGCAGAGGCGTCCGACGGAAAGACCTGCGGACAGCAGGCGGGCCGCCAGGTTCTCGGCGAGGTGGCGGGCGGCGAAGGCTGCGGTGTCGGCGCGTTCGACGGGAGGGTCGAGATCGGAGGTGACAGTAATGTCTTGGGCCGGCCGAGGCATGGCGGGGACCTCGTGGTGGGTGCCGGCGGCCAGGGGGTGGAGCCTGCTCCCCAGGGGGCCGAAGCGGGCGGTGACGTCTTTTCGGGGCAGGGCCGCCAGGTCCGCCAAGGTGCGCAGGCCGAGTCGGGCGAAGGTCTCCAGCAGGGGGCGGGCATCGCGCCTCAGGCGGCTGAGGGGCAGGCAGGCCAGGAGTGCGTCCAGGGGCCAGGAGGCGAGGAACTGCGGGGTTCGTCCCGGTTCGACGATGATTCCTTGACGGGAGGCCAGGACGGCTCCGGGCAGGGAGTCGGCGATGCCGACCTGGCACTCGACGTCGGCCTCCTGGGTGACGGTCTCCACGAGGGCTGAGGCGAGGGGTTCTTCTCCGCCGATCCAGGCTGCGGGCCCTCTGACGTGGGACAGGGCCAGTCCGGGGCGGGCCACCATGGGGTCCGCCAGGAGGGAAGTAAGGGCCTCCATGACGGTTTCGAAGGCGCGGGCCTGGCGTTCCTCCTGGGGAGGCAGGACGGTGAGCTCGGGACACAGGGAGCGGGCGGTGCGCAGTCGCATGCCGGTGGTGATGCCGGCGCGGCGGGCCGGAGCTGAGGCGGCGAGGACTCCGCGAGCGCCGACGACGGCGACGGGTTCGGTGGCCGGGTCCGGCAGGTGAGGGGCCCCTTGGCGCGCTCGGGCGTGTCGGCGCTGCTGGCGGGTCTCCATGGTGAGGGCGACGACGGGCCAGTCGGGGACCCAGATGGCCACGAATCTGGAGGCGGGTGGGCCGGACGGCGAGGGCGGTTGTGGCGGGTTCATCCGGCCACCTCCTGTGGGTGGGAGGTCAGGTTGGCGGTGTCGACGGCGTTGCGGGAGCCTGTGCGCAGCCCTTCGGCGGACAGTGAGAGCGTGAGCTCTTCGGTGGGGGCGAGCCGTGGGCGCTGCAGGTCGGCCAGGGTCCAGGTGAGGCGTTGCAGGTATCCGGCCGGCATCTCGATGGCTCGCAGCTGGGTGCGTGGGCCCCCTCGCCCGATGGGGATGACGACGCCGTCGGCGGAGGGCTCTGCGGGGGCCTCCGCCGGGGCCTGGGCGGGAGGCGTGTTGCTGGTTCCAGTGTCGGGGGCCAGGGCGTCGGCTCGGAGGATGCGGGCGCCTTCCCAGCGGGCGGGGGTCAGAATGAGGTGGCCGCGTTCGCGTGCTCGGAACAGCAGGCGTCTGCGGTGCTGGGGGCGCAGGCCTTCGGCGATGGTGGCGCCGATGAGGAGGGTGTCGACGCCGTCGAGCAGCGTGGAGGTGACCGTCAGGGTCGAGGCGTCATCGAGGAGGGGGGCTGGAACGGTGAGGACCCGGTTGAGGTCGAGGCCGACCTCGGTGGCTGCGCACCAACCCAGCTCGTCTCCCCCGATGATGCCGCACCAGCCGGTGGCGCCCTGGCGCAGGGCGAGGGCGGCCAGGAGGAGGGTGGTGGATCCGCGGAGGGTGAGGACGCCGGAGTCCCGGCAGGCTGAAAGCGCCGCAGGGGATGCGGAGGATGCGGAGGAGCCGGCCTGAGGCGATTCGGCCGACGTGCTCAGCAGGGCGCTGGTTGTTGCCGAGGACAGAGCGCGCTGCACCGTCAGGGCTGCTGAGTCGCGCAGTCCAGTGCGCTCCTCGGCCAGCCTCAGGGCGAGGCGGGCCCGGTCGAGGCGGTTCTGAGCCTCCGCTGGCGCGCGCGTGGCCGAGACTCTCATGACACCCCCCTCTGTACGTATGTTCGATGGATGGGTTTCAGGATAGCGCTGCGCTGCGACATCAATCGGGGGCGTAGGCAACAAGGGGAGGGGCTCGGGGTGCGACGAACCCACGGACCTCCCCCACAGGAGATCCACAGGGACGGGTCTGCGCAGGGGCGTCTACAGTTGGGGCCGTGCCCTCATGGAAGGCCACCTTCCCTACCCGTCACCTGCCTGGAGGTACACCTATGACAGCCGACCTCACTCGCCCCCGCCCGCCGGCCCCTACCGGCTTTCTGCCCTCAGTCCCCTCCTTCACCCTGACCTCTGCGGATCTGACCGAGCAGGGGCGGGTCCCGGACATGTTCACCGGCATCCATGACAACGTCTCCCCGGCCCTGAGCTGGTCGGGCTTCCCCGAGCAGACGCAGTCCTTCGTCGTGTCCTGCTTCGACCCGGACGCTCCGACCATGTCGGGCTGGTGGCACTGGACCATCGTGGACCTGGACGCCTCGGTCACCTCGCTGGAGCGGGGTGCGGGGGCCAGCGACCTTCAGCTCGACGGCGCCGCCTTCCACCTGGCCGGGGACTCCGGCGACCACGCCTGGTTCGGTCCCTACCCGCCGGCGGGCGACGGCGACCACCGCTACGTCTTCACCGTCTCCGCCCTGGACGTGGACACGCTGGGCCTGGATGACGACGCCAGTCCCGCCATGGCGGCCTTCACCCTGGCGCCGCACTGCATCGCTCGGGCCACGCTCACCGCCACCTACTCCGTACCCGGGGAGCCCGGGGCTACCGCCTTCCTCAGGGACGGCCAGTGAGCCCGCAGATCGCCCAGGTCGACGCCTCGTCCTCCAAGGCGGGCCGACGTCGTCGTCAGGGGGAGTCCGTCCCCTTCACCCCCGCCCACGGTTTCACGCGCGCCGGCTCCGGCCGCCACCAGCGCCGCCCCATCGCCCTCATCACCGGGGCGACCTCCGGGATCGGGTTGGCTGTGGCCAGGGACCTGGCCCGGGACCACAACCTCATCCTGCTGGCCCGCTCCGTCAATGACCTGGAGGAGCTGGCGCTCGCGCTGGAGGAGGAGTCCCAGACGGCGGTTCTCATCTGCCCGGTCGACCTGACCGATGACACGGCCCTGGCCAGGCTGGTCAGCCGGATCGACATTGAGAGCCTCGACGTGCTGGTGCACAGCGCCGGCATGGAGGCACCGGGCGCTGTTGACAAGATCACGCCCACGCGTTGGCGGGCGGTTCTCAACCTCAACCTGGTGGCGACGGCCTACCTGACGAGCCTGCTGCTGCCGGCGCTGCGGGAGGCGCGCGGGCTGACGGTGTTCATCAACTCCGGCGCCGGGGTGAGTCCTCGGTCGGGCAACGCCCTCTACTCCGCCTCCAAGGCGGGGCTGAAGGCCCTGGCTGACACACTGCGCCAGGAGGAGGCGGGCAAGGTGCGGGTCACCTCGATCTACCCGGGCCGGGTGGACACCCCCATGCAGGAGCGTCTGCACGCCTTCAATGCGGCGCGCCTGCGCACCGAGGGGATCATGGCCACCCCCGCCTACCGGGCTGCGGACCATATGGCACCGCAGTCGGTGGCGGCGGCCGTGCGCCTGGCCGTCAACACCCCGATGGACGCGGTGGTGGAGGATCTGGCGATCCGCCCCGCCGGCATGCTCTGACAAGGCTCGGCTCAGGCGCGGGCTCAGGCCCCTCCGGCGAAGCCCAGGGACCGCCAGGCCTCGTACAGGCCGATGGCGGCGGAGTTGGCGAGGTTGAGGGAGCGGTTGCCCTCCACCATGGGGATGCGCAGGTGGGCGCTCACCCGCGGGTGGTCGAGGATCTCCTGGGGCAGGCCGGTGGGCTCGGGGCCGAACAGGAGGGCGTCGTCACTGCGCCAGTCGACCTGGGTGTAGAGACGATCGGTGTGGGAGGTGAAGGCGTAGATGCGTCCGGGGATCTGCTCGAGGCACTCCTGCCAGGTGGCGTGGACGCGCGTGTTGGCCAGGTCGTGGTAGTCCAGGCCGGCGCGACGCAGCTTGGCGTCGTCCATGTCGAACAGGGGGTCCACGAGGTGGAGCATGGAGCCAGTGTTGGCGCTCAGGCGGATCGCCGCCCCGGTGTTGCCCGGGATGCGCGGCTCAAAGAAGATGACGTGCAGCACGGGGACAATGAGACCACATGCTGAGGCGTCCCGGCGGCGACTGCGCCACGGCTGCCATGATCGACGCCATGAGCACCACTGAGTCACATGCCACCTCCCCCGTCCTGACCTGTGGCGTGCTGGAAGGCGGCATCGTGCGTCTGGAGCCGCTGACGCCTGAGCACGTGCCGGGGCTGCAGCTGGCCGCCGAGGGGGCCGCGACCAGCCCCTTCGCCACGGTGCCGACTCCGGAGACGGTCGAGGACTATGTGTCCCGCAGCCTGGCCCGCCGGGACACGGGTACCTACGCGCCCTTCGCCCAGGTGGAGGTCGCCACCGGGCGCGTCGTCGGGCACACCGCCTACCTGACGCCCCGGTGGATGCCGGACGGTCGGCTCTTCGCCGTCGAGGTCGGCTCTTCCTGGCTCTCCCCCACTGCTCGCGGCACCGCCATCAACCCGGCCGCCAAGTTCCTGCTGCTGACGCAGGCCCTCGAGGACTGGGGCGTGGACCGCGTGGACATCAAGACCGATGCACGCAATGAGGTGGCTCGCGGCGCGATCGCGGCACTGGGGGCGACCTTCGAGGGGGTCCTGCGCGCCTGGCAGCCCTCCCTGGCTCCCGGTGAGGAGGGACGCACGCGCGACACGGCCATGTTCGCCATCACCCCGCAGCAGTGGCCCGGGGTCAGGACCCGTCTGGTGGAGCGCATCGAGAGGCGCTCGACGTCGTCGAAAGGATGAGAAGGAATGACTGATCTGCGTGATCCGGCTGAGGTCTTCGCCGCAGAGATCGGCTGGCAGTCGGCGCTGGAGCGTACTGACCTGCTCGCCGAGCCCGTGGCCGCCGCGCTGCGGGCGCTGGAGGCGGCCTCGCCCGAGGGCGCGGACCTGGCCCGTCAGGCGCAGGTGGTGCCCATTGACCCGTCCCACTCCGACACCGACGCCCTCAACGCGCACTACGACCTGGATCCTGAGGCGACCGGGAACTGCGTGCTGGTGGCCGGTAAGCGGACCGGCGAGGAGCGTATCGCCGCCTGCGTCGTGCGTGCCACCGACTTCGCTGACGTCAACCACGTCGTCAAGAAGCGCATTGACGTGCGCAAGGCCTCGTTCCTGCCGGTGGAGCGGGCCGTGGAGATGAGTGGCATGGAGTACGGCGGGATCACCCCGGTCGGCCTGCCCGAGGACTGGCGGCTCTTCGTCGACGGCGCTGTGGCGGACCGGGCCACCGTGCTCATCGGCTCGGGCGTGCGCCACTCCAAGCTCCTGGTGCCCGGGGCACTGCTGGTGGCGCTGCCGGGGGCCGAGCTGGTTGAGGACCTGGGGGTACGCCCCGCCTGAGTGGGTCGGTCGAACCGTTCAGGCGGGGCCAGTCCTCAGGCTCTCAGCCGAGGGAGTCCAGGACGATGTTGAGTCCCTCGCTCATGGTGGGGTGGGTGATGACGGCGTCGCGCACCTGCTGCCACGTCAGGTCACCCAGCATCGCCATCTGGATGCTGGTGACGACCTCGCTGGCCTCGGCGCCGATGATGGCGGCACCCAGGATGAGGTCGGTGCGGGCGTCGATGATGACCTTGAAGAAGCCCTCAGTGCGACCCAGGGTCTTGGCGCGCGGGACGGCCGCCGTCGGGGTCTTGGCGACGCGCACCTCGTAGCCGGCCTCGCGGGCCTCGGCCTCGCTCATGCCCACGTGCCCGAGCTCGGGCGTGGTGAAGACGGCCCACGGGATGAGGCGTCCGGTGGTGGCGGCCTCCTTGCCGGCGAAGAGGTCGCGCAGGACGCGGAAGTCGTTCCAGGAGGCGTGGGTGAACTGGGGCGTTCCGGCCACGTCACCGGCGGCGTAGACGTTCTCGGCGGTGGTGCGCAGGTGGTCGTCGACGCGCACGAAGCCGCGCTCGGTCAGCTCCACGCCCGCGGCCTCCAGGCCGAGGCCGGCGGTGACGGGGGTGCGCCCCAGGGCGACGAGCAGGTGGGATCCGCTCACCTCGTGACCGTCGGCGGTGGTGACGACGACGCCGTTCCCGTCAGCCGCGGCGGCGACCTTCGAGGCGGGCGCTCCGGCCAGGACCGTGACCCCCAGGGCCTCCAGGCCGGCGGTCACCTCAGCGGCGACGTCCTCGTCCTCGCGGTCCAGGATATGCGGCCCGGCGTGGACGATGGTGACCGGGACACCGAGGAGCCCCATGAGGGAGGCCATCTCGACGCCGATGACACCGCCACCCAGGACGATGAGGCTACTGGGCAGCTCGGGCAGGGTGAGCAGGTCCTCGCTGGTCCAGTAGCGCACGTCGGACAGGCCCTCGATCGGGGGGACCGACGGCGTGGTGCCGGTGTTGATGAGGACCTTGGCGCCGCGCACGCGCCGCAGGCCGCCGTCGTTCAGGGCGATCTCGACGGTGCGCTCCCCCACGAAGCGGGCGGTGCCCTTGACGAAGTCCATGCCGGAGGCGGGGAACATCTTCTCGTGAGCGGCCACCATGCCGCCCACGACGGCCTCCTTGCGGGCGCGGAAGGAGGCCAGCTCGATGCGGGCCTGGGCCAGGGCGTCGGCGCCGCCGTCCTGCTCGGGAAGAGTGACGCCATAGTTCTGCGAGCCCTGGACCTCACGAAGGACGCGGGCGGCGGAGATGAGGGTCTTGGTGGGGATGCAGGCGACGTTGATGCAGGTGCCGCCCACCTTGTCCCGCTCCACCATGACGACCTTGTCGCCGGCCTTGGCGCGCAGCATCGCCAGGGACTTTCCTGCCTTGCCGCCTCCGACGACGAGAAGGTCGACCTCCTCGACCGGGACGTCTGTCTGGTTGGTCGCGTCGCTGTTGACAGTGGGCTGGGACATGAGTGCGCATCTCCTTCGGCGGTCGCCGCTCGGCATGATCTGAACGCCAGGGCAACGGGAAGCGAAGGGCCGCTATTCCGGGGCGACTGCGCAAGGTCTCAGCGAATCGCCGACAGCAGCCGGGGAATCCTCACGCTGCTCTTACCCCTCCCGACCGGTCATTGAGGCGACTTATCCTTTCGTCCTCACTGATACCTGGCAGCCCTACTGCTCGCCGAGAGCGACCAGGGCGGCGTCCAGAGAGTCAACGAGCGTGGCAAAACTCACGTCAATGGGTGCAGCCATGGCGAAGCCCCCGCGGACCTCGATATCCACGAAGCCATGGAGTGACGCCCGGGTCATTCGCACAGCATCGATGATCCGCTCCTCGGGGATGCGGTAGCCGGCCAGCGCCGCGGTGACGATGGCAACCGTGCGTTGAGCTGCTGATGACCGTAGCGGACTCAGGCTCCCGTCCGAGGCCTCGGCAGGGACCTGGGTCATCGGATAGAGCCCGGGGTGCGCGTGGGCGAAGCCTCGGTAGGCGTCGGCAAGGGCTCGCAGGGCGTCAGGCCCGGCCAACCCCATGACGGAGGCCGCCAGAGAGTCGGCGAGCTCGTCCACAGCCCGCACGGAGACACCTCGAACCAGGTCGTTCATACCGGAGACATGCTTGTACAGGCTCGGCGGCGCGACTCCCAGATCGGCAGCCAGACGGCTCAGGGACAGTTCCTCGAGGCCGTGCTCGTCAACGATCTGCGCAGCCCGTTCCACCACGCGTTCGGCGCTCAGTCCTGCACGTGGCATCGTGCGCTCCTCACCTCTCCCCCCGCCGGCTTTGCCTCAGCATTGCCGGCGATCATACGCCGGACGAAGTCGACCACCTGTGGCCCAACGAGGCCGGGACATTCCAGCATCGGGGCGTGCCCCGCACCGGGAACGATGACAACCTCTCCCCAACCTCCACCAACAGCGCTTGCTACCCAGGCAGCCTCGGCCACGGGATCCTTCCAGTCCGGATCCTCCTGCCCCATGACCACGAGGGCGGGACAGTCCACCTTGTCCAGCCACGGGGAGACAACGCGGTGATCGGTACGAGTCGTCGCCCAGAAGGCACGCCAGCGCCCCGGACGACGCAGCAGGCCCGTCAGACGCGCGGCCCGCTGCTGGGCATCAGGCAGACCAGGCCACAATCTGGCGGAGTAGCTGTTCCACACAGCAGGCCCCCAAGGGCGCATCAACGCAGCCCCAAGCATGGTGCGCTGCACGAGTGTCTGGACTCGACTCTGCGGCCCACGCAGGAAGGGGCAGACGAGGACGAGCCCGCGCACCAGGTCAGGGTGACGCCCGGCGGCGATCACCGCAGCGGCTCCGGACATGGAGGCGCCCACAAGGATGGCGGGACCGGCGTCGAGAACCTCGATCAGGGCAATGAGGTCGGCTGCGGTGGCCTCATCACCATAGGCGGTGAAGGTCGCCGAGCTGTCCCCGTGGCCGCGCAGATCCGCAGTGACGACACGAAACCCCGCCTCATTCAGGGACTGCGCCAACGGCACGTAGACGTCCCGCACATCCCCCATGGCCGGCGAGCAGACGACAAGCGGACGGCTCGTTGCATCCGATCCGGCACGTGTACCGACAGGCTCGTGCATCTCGTAAGCGATGGCGCCGCCCGGCACCTCAAGTTGGCTAATACTCATAGCCATCAAGTTACCGACAATAACCTCTGGGGGCAAGCAGCCCTTTCAGACCTGCTCTCAGATCAAGGAGGCTCTCACCATCGAGCCCATCAACAGCAAGGCGGGGCGATCGCTGATCTGCGATCGCCCCGCGTCGTCAACGCTTGAGGTTTCAGGAGCTGGCGAGCTGGCGCAGCACGTACTGCAGGATGCCGCCGTGGCGGAAGTAGTCGGCCTCGCCGGGGGTGTCGATGCGCACGACGGCGTCGAAGGAGACCGCCGAGCCGTCAGCCTTCTGCGCCGTGACCGCGACGGTGCGCGGCGTGGTGCCCTCATTGAGCGCGGTCAGGCCCGTGATGGAGAAGGTCTCGGAGCCGTCCAGGCCGAGCGACTCGGCACTCTGTCCGTCCGGGAACTGGAGAGGAACCACACCCATGCCGATAAGGTTGGAACGGTGGATGCGCTCGAAGGACTCGGCGATGACGGCCTTGACTCCCAGCAGGGCCGTGCCCTTGGCCGCCCAGTCGCGTGAGGAGCCCGAGCCGTACTCCTTGCCGCCCAGGACCACCAGCGGGATGCCGGCGGCCTGGTAGGCCTGGGAGGCGTCGAAGATCGACTCCTGCTCGCCGGTGAGGAAGTTGCGGGTGTAGCCGCCCTCGACGTCGTCGAGCAGTCGGTTGCGCAGGCGGATGTTGGCGAAGGTGCCGCGGATCATGACCTCGTGGTTGCCGCGGCGCGAGCCGTAGGAGTTGAAGTCCGCGCGGGCCACGCCGTGCTCAGCCAGGTAGCGCCCGGCTGGGGAGTCGGCCTTGATGGCGCCGGCCGGGGAGATGTGGTCGGTGGTCACCGAGTCCCCCAGCAGGGCGAGCACCCGGGCGTCCTCGATGTCGGTGACCGGGGTGAGCTCCATGGACAGGCCCTCGAAGAAGGGGGCCTTGCGCACGTAGGTGGAATCCTCGTCCCAGGCGAAGGTATCCCCCTCGGGGGTGTCCAGGCCCTGCCAGCGCTCGTCACCGGCGAAGACGTCGGCGTAGTCGCGCGTGTACATCTCGCGGTCGATGGTGGCGTCGATGACGGCCTGGACCTCGGTGGGGTCGGGCCAGATGTCGGACAGGAAGACGTCGCGGCCCTCGGGGTCCTGGCCCAGCGGCTCGGTGGCGAAGTCGATGTCCATGGTCCCGGCCAGGGCATAGGCGATGACCAGGGGCGGGGAGGCCAGGTAGTTCATCTTGACGTCGGGGGTGATGCGCCCCTCGAAGTTGCGGTTGCCCGAGAGCACCGAGACGACGGCGAGGTCGGCGTCGTTGACCGCCTGGGAGACCTCGGCCGGCAGGGGCCCGGAGTTGCCGATGCAGGTGGCGCAGCCGTAGCCGACGACGTTGAATCCCAGCTCGTTGAGGGCGGGCCACAGCCCGGCCTTCTCGTAGTAGTCGGTGACGACCTGGCTGCCCGGGGCGGTGGAGGTCTTCACCCAGGGCTTGGAGCGCAGACCCCGGGCGACGGCATTACGGGCCAGCAGGCCGGCAGCCATCATCACCGAGGGGTTGGAGGTGTTGGTGCATGAGGTGATCGAGGCGATGGCGACGTGCCCGTGGTCCAGCTCAGTGGCGGTGCCGTCGGCCAGGGTCACCGGAGTCGGCTTGGAGGGCTGGGAGGCGTAGGTGGGCAGGACCTCCTGGAAGGACTCCTTGGCCCGTGACAGGACGATGCGGTCCTGGGGGCGCTTGGGGCCGGCGATGGAGGGCACCACGGTGGACAGGTCCAGCTCGAGGTACTCGGAGTAGACGGGCTCGCGGGCCGGGTCGTGCCACATTCCCTGGGCCTTGGTGTAGGCCTCGACCAGGCGCACGCGTTCCTCGGAGCGGCCGGTCAGGCGCAGGTAGTCCAGGGTGACCTCGTCGATCGGGAAGATTGCGGCGGTGGAGCCGAACTCGGGGCTCATGTTGCCGATGGTGGCGCGGTTGGCCAGCGGCACCTCGGCGACGCCCTCGCCGTAGAACTCGACGAACTTACCCACCACGCCATGGGCGCGCAGCATCTCGGTGATGGTCAGGACCACGTCGGTGGCGGTGGCGCCGGCGGGGATGGCGCCGGAGAGCTTGAAGCCCACCACCTTGGGGATGAGCATGGAGACGGGCTGGCCCAGCATGGCGGCCTCGGCCTCGATGCCGCCCACGCCCCAGCCCAGGACGCCCAGGCCGTTGACCATGGTGGTGTGGGAGTCGGTGCCCACGCAGGTGTCGGGGTAGGCCTGGGTGACGCCGTCGGCCTCGTGGGTGAAGACGATGCGGGCCAGGTACTCGATGTTGACCTGGTGGACGATGCCGGTACCCGGGGGGACGACGCGGAAGTTGGACAGCGCCCCCTGTCCCCAGCGCAGGAACTGGTAGCGCTCGGAGTTGCGCTCGTACTCGCGCTCCTTGTTGCGCTCCAGGGACCCGGGCAGGCCGAAGGAGTCGATCTGCACGGAGTGGTCGATGACCATCTCAGCGGGGTTGAGGGGGTTGATGACCTCGGGGTCGCCTCCGAGGTCAGCGACCGCCTCGCGCATGGTGGCCAGGTCCACGATGCAGGGCACGCCGGTGAAGTCCTGCATGACGACGCGGGCCGGGGTGAACTGAATCTCCGTGTCGGGCTCGGCGGCCGGGTCCCAGGAGGCCAGGGCGCGCACGTGGTCGGCGGTGATGTTGGCGCCGTCCTCGGTGCGCAGCAGGTTCTCGGCCAGTACCTTGAGGCTGTAGGGCAGGCGCTCCAGGCCGGGGACGGCGTCGAGACGGTAGATCTCGTAGTCGCGGCCGTCGACATCGAGGGTGCTGCGGGAGGCGAAGGTGTTGAGGCTACTCACCGGGGCTCACTTCCAGTTGTCGTACCGATCCAGCCCGTCGCACCGCCTCGGGTCTGTCACGCGGACCTGCGGTGACATCCAGGCGGAGGGCTGCGCGGATGCTCCGGAGTGGACCGTAGCCCACGGCGTGTCATCCGTTGTCAATACGTAGGGAAGGCTGGCCAAACCCGGCACGCGAGCCAGCGCCCGTCGACCGCATTTGGTGACGCCGGGCGCACGCAACCCCGCTGACCACCCCGTTCAGGAGCGCTCGAGCACCGCGATCGTCTCGAAGTGGTGAGTGTGCGGGAACATGTCCAGCGCGCTCATGGAGCCCAGTGCGTAGCCCGAGCGCAGGAGGGTTCCCAGGTCCCGGGCCAGGGCCGCCGGGTCGCAGGCCACCAGGACGATCCGCTCGGCCCCCAGGGCGCCGACGGCCTCGATGACCTCGCGCCCGGCCCCCTGCCTGGGCGGGTCGAGGACGACGACGTCGGGGCGGCCACCGGTGAGGGAGCCGGCGAGCTCGCGCACCGAGCGGGCGCTCACGCGGCCCGAGGCCAGGCGCGCGGAGGGCTGGTCGTGCAGGGTGCGGCGGGCGTCGCGAACGGCCTGCTCATTGCCCTCCAGGGACACGACCTCGCCGCCGCTGCCCACCAGGGCGGCCAGCGGCAGGGTGAACAGGCCGGCCCCCGAGTAGAGCTCCAGGACGCGGCTGCCCGCGGCGCCCTCGAGCTCCTCCCCCAGGGCACCGCGCACGACGCGCTCGACGAGCACCCGGGGGGCGTCGACGTGGACCTGCCAGAAGCCGTCGGCGTGGACGGAGTAAGTCAGCTCCCCCAGCCCCAGGGCGGAGGCGTCCACGACCTCCCGGACCCGGCGCCGCCCGGTGCTGCGGGCCTGAGCGGTCAGGAGCCGCTCGTCGAGCAGGACGACGGGCTCGCCGCCGCTGGGGGCGATGGCCTCGATGCGCATGCCGGGCCGGTAGTGGGCGCGCCAGCGGGAGCGCTCCAGCAGCCCGATCTCGGTGATGGCGTCAACCGCCAGGGGCAGGCGGCGCAGGGGCAGGACCGTCCCGGAGCGGAAGGCGTGCATGCCGGGCCTGCCATCCTCACCGACCGTCAGGCTCACGCGGGTGCGGGTGGCGGTTCCGGCCAGGGCACGCCGCCGGGCGCTGCTGGAGGCCTGGGCCGCGGCATCGGTGGGCATGGGCTCGATCGGTACGGCGGCAGCGGCGGAGGCCTCGGGCAGGGCGGCGACGGCGTCGGCCACCTCCTGCCCACCGATCCGGCGAAGACAGTCGGCCAGAACCCAGCGCTTCCAGGTGCGCTGGGCGTCCAGGGCCACATGGGCGAGCTCTCCCCCGCCCACTCCCCCCGGGCCGGCCTCGGGCCAGACGGACTCGACGCGGTCCGGGGATGCCTGGAGGATCTCAACGGCGTCGGCACGCCAGGTCCGCGAGGTCATCTCGGTCAGGCGGGCCCGTACCGTCTCACCGGGCAGGGCGTGGCGCACGAAGATGACGCGGCCGCCCGGGTCGTCCACGGGTCGGGCCACGCAGTGCCCGCCGTGCGCGGGAGCCCCCACCGCCAGGGTCAGCTCGCGCGGCTCGCCACGGTTGGGGGCGGGCTGGTCTGCGCTCCGACGAGGCTGAGGGGTCATCGATTCTCCTGGGGGTCGGCACTGACGCCGCCGGTGCCGGCGGGGCTGTGCTGGTCGGGGTGGCTGAGGTGGCTGTCGACGTGACGGCGCATGGCGACGTCGGCGTCGATGATGCCCTCGGCGGTGCGGGCGCGCACGCCGTGGTGGATGTGCCGTTGTCCGGGAAGTCCCAGCTGCCAGGGCACGGAGGCCACGACGACTCCGGGGGTGAACAGCAGGACGGTCTTGAGGCGCAGGGCGGTCTGGTTGTGGAGGATCTGCTCCCACCAGTGGCGCACGATGTACTCGGGCAGGAAGACGACGATGAGGTCGCGGGGGGACTCGCGGCGCACCGAGCGCACGTAGTTGATGACCGGGCGGGTGATGTCCCGGTAGGGGGAGTCCAGGACCGTCAGGGGCACGGCGATGTCGGCCTCCTCCCAGGCGTCCAGGAGGCGCTCGGCGCCGCCGTCACCGGTGTCCACCGTCAGGGCCTCCAGGACGGTGGGGTGGGTCGACTGGGCGTAGGTCAGGGCCCGCAGCGTGGGCTGGTGGAGGCGGGAGGCCAGGACGATGGCGTGGACGTGGGCCGGCAGGACGCGGGCGTCGTGGAGGTCGGAGATGGCCACCTCCTCGCTGACTCGGCGGTAGTGGCGGCGGATCCGGTTCATCACCAGGTAGAGCAGCGCCATGATCGTCAGGGTGATCCAGGCTCCCCGGGTGAGCTTGGTGAGCAGGACGATGACCAGGACCGTCCCGGTGCCCAGCACGCCGATGGAGTTGATGATGCGGGCGCGATACATGCGCGAGCGGTCCCTGGGCTCGGTGGCGATGGTCAGCTCGCGGGTCCAGTGACGCACCATGCCCACCTGGGACAGCGAGAAGGAGATGAACACGCCCACGATGTAGAGCTGGATGAGGCGGGTCGTATTGGCCTCGAAGCCGATGAGGAAGGCCACGGCCCCCAGCCACAGGACGATGATGCCGTTGGAGAAGGCCAGGCGGTCACCGCGCTGGGACAGCTGGCGGGGCAGGAACTCGTCACGGGCCAGGACGCTGGCCAGCACCGGGAACCCGTTGAAGGCGGTGTTGGCGGCCAGCACCAGGATCAGCCCGGTGACGGTGGCGACCAGGTAGAACATCGGGCGGAAGCCGGAGAAGACGGTGGCGGCGATCTGTCCGATCGCGGGGTCCTGGTGGTAGCCGTCCCCGACCGGGACGCCGTTGCGCAGGAGCTGGTGGGCCGGGTCCTCCACCATGCGCACGCCGACGGCGCCGGCCAGGTGGATGACGCTCATGAGCATCAGCGCGGCGATCACCCCCAGGAGCAGCAGCGTCGTGGCGGCGTTGCGGGACTTAGGGCGCTGGAAGCTGGGCACGCCGTTGGAGATCGCCTCCACACCGGTCAGGGCCGCGCACCCCGAGGAGAAGGCCCGCAGGACCAGGAAGCCTCCGGCCAGGCCGGTCAGGCCCTGCTCCCAGCCGGCGTGGGTGACGACGTCGAAGCCGGCCGACTCGGCCCGCCCCAGGGTCCCGGTCAGCTCCTGGACGAGCCCGACGACGGCCATGATGCCGATGACACCCATGTACAGGTAGGTGGGAATGGCGAAGGCCCGGCCCGACTCGCGTGAGCCGCGCATGTTGAGCACGGCCAGGACGGTGACGACCGCGACGGCGATCTCCACCTTGTAGGGGACCAGGGCGGGCAGGGCGGCCGCGAGGTAAGAGGTTCCCGAGGACACCGAGACCGCAACAGTCAGGACATAGTCGCTCAGCAGGGCCGAAGCCACCAGAAGCCCGGCGTGGGAGCCGAGATTGGCCGAGACCACCTCGTAGTCGCCGCCGCCCGAGGGATAGGCGTGGACGGTCTGGCGGTAGGAGGCCACGACGACGGCCAGGACGCCGACGACGGCCAGGGCCACCCACGGCGACAGGGAGGTGGCCGCAACGCCGGCCACCGCCAGGGTGATGAGCACCTCATCGGGGGCGTAGCCCACGGAGGACAGGGCGTCGGAGGCGAATACCGGAAGGGCGATCCTCTTGGGCAGGAGCGTCTCCCCCAGAGCTCCGCTGGGAACAGGACGGCCGACAAGAAGCCGCTTGATGCGGTCTGCGAAGTCACGCACGTCTCCAGATGTTACGTCCGCGGCCCGACAACGGAGTACCGTCCTCCTCGTGCACTTCGTCATCATGGGCTGTGGCCGCGTCGGAGCGTCCATGGCTGTTCAGCTCGACCGTATGGGGCATTCGGTGTCCGTCATCGACCGCTCCGCGGATGCCTTCCGCCGCCTGCCCTCGGACTTCAACGGCCGCAAGGTCAAGGGGGTCGGTTACGACCGCGACGCCCTGGAGCAGGCGGGCATCGACGAGGCCTACGCCTTCGTCGCCGTGTCCAACGGGGACAACTCCAACATCGTGGCTGCGCGGGTAGCCAGGGAGAGCTTCGGCGTGGACAACGTCGTCGCCCGGATCTATGACTCGCGGCGGGCCGACGTCTACGAGCGCCTGGGCATCCCCACCGTGGCCACCGTACGTCAGACGGCCGACCAGATGATGCGCCGCATCCTGCCGGGCTCCAGCGCCCGCGAGCTGGAGGACCCCTCGGGCACGGTCGCTCTCATCCAGCCCAACGCCTCCCCGCAGTGGGTCGGTACGACGATCGGGGTACTGGAGGACCGCCTCAGGGTGCGGGTGGCCTGGATCTCACGCGATGCCACGGCGCTGCTGCCCGAGGCCGCCACCGTCATCCAGGAGCACGACCGACTGCACCTGGCGGTGAGCACCGACCGTATCGGCCAGGTCCGCCGCGCCCTGTCACACGCCCCGACCCAGGAGGCCTGAGCCATGCAGATCGTCATCGCCGGAGCCGGATCCGTGGGCCGTTCCATCGCCCGCGAGCTCATCAGCCACGGCCACGAGGTCACCCTCGTCGACCGTTCCACCGAGGCCATGCGCATCGCCTCAGTCCCGCAGGCCGACTGGCAGCTGGCCGACGCCTGCGACATCGACGCCCTGGAGCGCGCCGGGGCCGAGACCTGCGACGTCATCGTGGCCGCCACCGGGGATGACAAGGCCAACCTGGTCATCTCCCTGCTGGCCAAGACCGAGTACGGGGTGCCCCGCACAGTCGCGCGCGTCAACAACCCCAAGAGCGAGTGGCTCTTCGATGAGACCTGGGGCGTGGACGTGGCCGTGTCCACCCCGCGCTTCATGACGGCCCTGGTGGAGGAGGCCGTCAGTGTCGGCAGCCTGGTGAGCATCTTCCACTTCCACCAGTCGGGCGCCTCCATGCACGAGCTGACCCTGCCGGAGGACTCACCGGTCATCGGCGAGCTCGTCACCGACATCGAGCTGCCGCCCCACACGGTGCTGGCGGCGATCCTGCGCGACTACCGCCCCATCACACCGGACCGCGACGAGCGCTTCGAGCGCGGCGACGAGCTCATCTTCCTCACGGCGCGGGAGGGAGAGTCCAGCCTGAAGGAGCTGCCCCTCATCTTCACGTGACGGTGGGAGGCGGCGCTACCGCTGCGCAGCCGCCTGGGCCTGGGCGATCCGGCTGGGGGCCACCAGCAGCCAGATGAACCACAGAGTCACGGCGTACAGCGGCACGCCCAGAACGAGGCGGGCCGCCCCGAGGTAGGACACCGCATGGGCGCCGGCCAGGTAGAGGGGCACCTCGACGACGAGCCGCAGGGCGAACATGAGCGTCAGGACCCAGGTGCCCGCGTGGTAGCGGCGCCGAACATGGCGCAGGGCCGGCTCGGTGCGCCAGGCCGAGGGGCGGGCGGCGGGGTCATCGTCGGCCTGTGGAGTCTCGGCGCGACCCGAGTCCCGGCTCGCCTGACTGCCCTCACCGTGGGCCGACTCGTCGGTGACGCGATGCCACAGAGTCATGAGGGCGCCCACGATCGGCCAGCCGATGAGCAGGGAGACCAGGCAGGCGACCAGCCAGGCCGCGTTAATCATGAGGCCGGTGGCGTAGAAGTTGGAGGCGTCGCCGCTGCGCCAGGCCCACAGGGCCGAGACGAGGACCAGCACGGCCCCGCCGACGACCTGAGCCGGGGACTGGCGCTGCGCCAGGCGGGCCACGAGGCAGATGGCGCTGATGGCCAGGGAGGCGAGCAGGGCCGCCACCAGGGCGGCGGGGCGCACCGCCATGACCAGGACGAACATGAGAGTGGGTACGACGGACTCCAAGATTCCGCGCCACCCGCCCACGGCCGCGATGGCGTCGAAGCGCTTGGAGTCAATGGCCCCCAGGCCCGTACGGGTGGTTCCAGTGGAACGGCTGCTCATTCGATGGTCCTTCCCGCAGGTGGCTGCCGGTTGCTACTGCCCCGGCCCCAGCAGGCGATAGGCGGGGTTGTGGATCTGCTGACGGTGGGTGCCGTCGGCGACCCGCCCCTCAGCGAGAAGATGGGCCCCTGGCTTGATGCCGGGGATGCGTCGCCGGCCCCACCACACCAGGTCAATGCTGCCGGTGCCGTCGTAGAGCTGCCCGACGAGGATGGGCTTGTCCTGGCTCGAGCGGTAGGTGACCGCCTGAAGCACACCGGAGACGCAGGTCCGCTGGCGCGAGGTCAGTGAGCCGATCGGATCGGTGCCCCGCCGGCTGGCGGAGCGCTCCTCATCCTCGGCCTCCAAGTGCTCGCGGCTGGTGCGCAGCGACTCGTAGAGCCGCTTGACCCGCGCCGACAGCGCCCCCATCTAACGCACTTCGGCGACGGTCGGTCCGGGCGCCAGCGGGTCGATGCCGGGCAGGTCCTCGGCCTCGGGGCCGGTGACGGCCCCGGGCGCGTGCAGGGGCAGGATCTCGCGGGGCGGACGGGCCTGGCCATCGCGGACGACGACGATTCCGCGCAGCACCTCCCGCAGCGCCTGGGCGGAGTGCTCGGAGGAGGCGGCGGGCCCCTGGAGGACACCGCGCAGGAACCAGCGGGGGCCGTCGATCCCCAGGAACCGGATCGTGCCGGTCGCCATTGTGCCGTCGGGGCCACGCATGGGCAGGTGAGCGACCAGCTCGGTGCCATGCTCCCCGTGGCTCTCCTCGTAACGGGCACCGTTCCCGGCGAGCTCGTTGGCGATGTCACCGCGCAGCTCGTCCCAGATGCCCGCGGTGCGCGGCGCTGCGAAGGCCCGCAGCTCGAGCGCCGAGCCACCCAGCGCCAGGACGACGGCGGTGACGGTGCCGTCGGGCGCCTGCTCCAGGCGCAGCTGCATCCCGTCGACGGCCGGGACCTGCAGCGAGCCCAGGTCGATGCGGGGCACCTCCTCCTGGTCCTCGGGCAGCTCACTGAGGTCCCAGGGGCCGGAGGCGGCGGCCTCGTCGAGGGCTTCGTCGCCGAGGTCGCGCTCGAGGACGGACTCGTCAGAATCGGTGGTTGCGTCGTCACGACGGCGCGAGAACAGTCCCATGGGGATCTCCTGAGTTGGGTGGGAGCGTCAGCCGGCGCAGTCGGCGCACACCGGAAGACCGGTCGCCTCGTCAACGAAGGCCAGCTGGCTGCGGTGATGGACGAGGAAGCACTCCGAGCAGGTGAACTCGTCCTCGAGCTGGGGCACGACGTGAACGCTCAGCTCCTCCCGGGACAGGTCCGCCCCGGGTAGCTCGAAGCCCTCGGCGGCCTCGTTCTCGTCCTCCTCGATCGCGGCGGATGACTGGTCCTTCTGCCGCGAGGTCAGCTCTTCGATGGAATCGGCCTCGGGCTCGTCATCATTCTTGCGCGGGGCGTCGTAGTCGGTCGCCATGGCCTCGTCACTCTTTCTGTCGACGGCTCTCGGGTGACCTTCACAAGGCGGGAGCTGAGCCGTGCACGCGCGCCGGCGTCGCGCCGAGGATTCGGCGCCCTCGTCCCGGAAGGCACGCGCACAATAGCACCGCCAGGTGGGTCGTCAAGCCAAATCGCCCGACGAAGGAGCACGATTGGTTTGCGGTGCACCCGACCCGGGGGATTTCACGAGGGTATTCACACGTGGTTCACATGTGGCACACCGCTGCGCCTCCCACGGCTGGGCGCCTGCGGATGGCAGGCTGTGAGGCACAGTGGAGCATATCGTGCTGACACGGGATGAAGGAGGCCCCGCCCATGGTCGAACTCGAGCTGCTGGGTGCCAACGGTGACACGATTGTCATGACCGACGAGGACGGCGAGCGTTACAGCATCGTCGTCGATGACGCCCTCAGGGCCGCGGTGCGCCGTGACCGCGGAGCGATCCTGCCCCCGTCGGGGACAGTCGCCGAGGCGCCGGCGCCCCTGCGCCCCCGGCAGCTCCAGGCCTACATGCGCGCCGGCGCGACCGCCGCCGAGGTGGCGATCAGCACAGGCATGGACGTGGAGCACGTGCGCCGTTTCGAGGGGCCGGTGCTCGCCGAGCGCCAGTGGGCCGTCTCGCAGGCCCAGTCCTGCCGGATCGGCTGGGAGAAGGACTCCCCCCTCCTCGGCGAGCTGGTGGTGGACCGCCTGGCCACGCGCGGCGTCGACCCCTCCAGCCTCGAGTGGGACGCGCTGCGCGAGGGCCGCGACCCCTGGCTCATCATGGTGACCTTCGTGCAGTCCGCCGAGGAGAAGCAGGCGCGCTGGTCACTGGACCTGACCGCCCGCGCGGTTCACGCCCTGGACGACGAGGCGCGCTGGCTCACCGAGGCCGGAGCGGGAACCAAGCGCCCGGCCGTCTTCGACCAGGACTCCAAGGCCCCCGGGGCCTCAGCCTCTGCGCCGTCGGCCCAGTCGGGGCACTCCCCCGCGGCCGCGGGCTCAGCGGCCGGCAGCGCGGTCTCGGCGGCCTCCGCCCCGGCCGCGGCCTCCGGCGAGTCCACCGGGCTGGCCGTCGAGATGCCCGCCGGGATGCTTCCGGTTCGGGAGTACGGTCGCCCCACCAGTGGCGCCATGTCGGCCGACGACACCGACGCGCTGCTGGCCGACCTGGCCTCCAGCCGGGGCCGGCGCGTCGAGGTGGAGATGCCCCAGGACGACGACCTGAGCGGCTTCGCCGGGGAGGGGAACGCGGATGAGGACGCCTTCACCGATCCCCACGGCATCGACTACACCAGCAGCCCTGAGAGCCCCGAGGTCCCCTCACCCCCGGCCCGGGGCATGGAGGAGCGCCGCACCGAGGCCGGCTCCAGGGCCGACGATGAGCCCTTGGAGCAGACCGCGGGCCTGAGCGCGCAGGTCTACTCGATGTCGGAGCGCAGGCGTCTGCACACCGGCAACCATCCGGCCGGAACCCGGCTGGTGACGGCCTCCAGCGCCCCCTCGGCGGCGCCATCCGCCCCGAGCCCCGCGGTGGAGCGCATCCCCGTGGGACGTCGAGCACCGCTGGGGGCGGACAGCCCCACTGAGCCGGTGCCGGAGATCCCCATGCCGTCGCGCTCCGAGGTCCTGGCCAAGGCCTCCCCCGGCCCGTCTGCCGCCTCGGCGGCGGGTACGCAGGAGCCTCTGCCCGACATGCCCAGGACGCCTCCGACCAAGAAGAAGTCCCGCCGTCGCTCACGGCGCTCCGTACCCTCCTGGGATGAGATCGTCTTCGGCGCCAGGCCCGAGTAGCCCCCGCGGAGCCGCCGAGTAGCTCCCGAGTGGCCGAGCTCTCAGGCCTCGGTGATGAGCAGCGGCACCTCGGTCTCGGCCGGGGTGAAGGAGCCGTGGACGCCGGGCATGGCGATGGCGGCCTCGGAGTGGACCCGGGGGTCCACGAGGACCCAGTTCTCGGCCATGGCCACGACAACGTCCCCGACGACGCCCCGTGCTCGCGCGCCAAGGACACCCAGGTGCTCGCCGGCCTGCTCCCTGGTCCCGATCCACATCGCCCGATCCCCCAGGACGTGGCGGTAGCGCTGGGCCACCTCGGCGGCCAGGTCCACGTCGCCATCGGCAACGTGCAGGTGCGTCAGCCTGGGCTCGCCGGCCACGGCGACGACGTCGCGGACGAGCTCGCGGTGGGCGCTCAGGTCGATGCGGTGGTCGGGATCGGTGTCGACCATGCCATGGTCGGCGCTGAGGAGAATCCTGGTTCCGGCGGGGACGCGGCGGGCCAGCTCGGCCATGGCGGCGTCGAGGCGCTCCAGCTGGGCCAGCCACTGCTCACTGAGCCACCCGTGCTTGTGACCGGTCTTGTCCAGCTCGCCGACGTAGAGGTAGACCAGCGGGGTGCCGCGGCGCAGGGCGCCGGCGGCCAGGCCGGGCCGGTCCTCCAGCCGGTCGGCCCCCAGGTGCGAGGCGCCTCGTAGGGCGGCCTCAGTCAGGCCGGAGCCGGCGAAGCGGCTCGGTCCGATGCTCGCCGCGCTCCCGGCCGGGAGACGTTCGAAGATCGTGGGCACGTCCTGCCAGGACCTGGGGCTGGGGACGTTGTCCCCCTTCCAGGTGATGAGGCTGAGGACCTGATCGGGGCCGGGGACGGCGGAGGCAGCAAGAGGGGACCGCAGGCGGGGGTTGAGCACCGAGTAGCCGACCATGCCGGTGGTGCCGGGCAGGGCGGAGGTACCCAGCATGGTCAGGGCCGCAGCCGTCGTCGAGGGTCGGCAGGTGAGGATTCCTGCGCCGGTTGCGGCAGTGGCGGCTTCGCGCTGCGCCAGCCACCGGCGCAGGGTGGGGGTGTGCCCGCGACGCTGACGAAGCATCTCCAGGCCCAGACCGTCCACGAGGACGACAACGGTTCCCGGGCCGCCACCGGCCTCCCCGGGCTCACCGGCCGGCTCGATCCCCCAGCTGCGAGCGACCGCGCGTGCCCGGGCGTCGGAGACGACTGGTTCGGCGGGGCCACCGGTGGGGCTGAGGACGGCATCTAGGTTGGCATCACGGCCGGTATCGCCGTCGTGCTCGGTGTCAGCCAGGCTCAGTCCGGCACTGACGGCACCCACCGCCAGGACGTGGCGGAGCGCCGGATCCTGCGGACAGTCCGGGGCGGGTGCCGATGCGGGCTGCCTGCCGGCGGTCTGGCCTCCCATCCCCGGCCCCGTCACAGGGCGGCGGCGCGGGCCGCCATCTGTGAGAGCCGGCCGGCGAAGGTCTCGGCGCGGGCCAGGGCGGCGGCGCCCTCCACGCCCGCGGCCACGCGGATGACGACGTCGTCGGGCACGGACACACCGGTCATGCCGTGGTCGGCCTGGCAGTCGGGGTCGCCGCAGGTGGCCGGCTCCATGTCGATACGGCGCACCGAGCCCCAGGAGACCGCGATCGTCATCTCGGTGAGGGTTCCGCCACCCCGGGCAGGGTCGGCCACGCCGCGGGTCAGGGCCATGGAGCGGATACGGCTGAGCGGGACGGCCTCGCTGGTGGCCAGGGCGCCGGGGCTGCCGTCGTCGCGAGGGGTGTCGTCAACGTGGACGATGATGAGACGGCTGGGGGTCAGGGCCAGGACGGTCAGGTGGCGGTGGACCGCCTCGGCGAAGGTGGTCTCGGACTGGACCATGCCGGAGAGGATATCCTCCTCGCCCGTGGCCAGGCGGAGGGTGTCGAGCACCAGCTCGGGGTAGTAGCCGGCGAGCTCCACCTGCTGCACCAGGTCTGCGAAGGCCTCCTGGGACGCCTCGTGCGAGGCGGGACCGGTGGCCGAGCTGCGGCCTGAGTGGGTCGTCATGGTCGCCATTGTGCCATCGTCCGCCTCTGCGCCGTCGAGCACCGATGTGCCCTTGCTCGAGGCGGGCCGATCGCTGCCGGCTAGCGCGTCTGACCTGTCACGCCCGGGTGTCGTGGTTTGTTTTCGGCCCGATTCCTCGGAGAATGCGCCCATGCCGAAGTCTGCCACCACCCGGACTCCTCCCCCGACCGACGGGGAGATCGTCGATCTCGACCTGTCCACGGAGATGCGCACCAGCTTCCTGGAGTACGCCTACTCCGTCATCTACGCGCGCGCCCTGCCTGACGCCCGCGACGGACTCAAGCCGGTTCAGCGCCGCATCCTGTTCCAGATGGATCGGATGGGGCTGCGCCCGGATCGTCCGCACGTGAAGTCCTCCCGGGTCGTGGGCGATGTCATGGGGCGGCTCCACCCTCACGGGGACACCGCGATCTATGAGGCGCTGGTGCGCCTGGCCCAGCCCTTCACGATGCGCCTGCCGCTCATTGACGGTCACGGCAACTTCGGCTCTCTGGACGATGGGCCGGCGGCCCCCCGCTACACCGAGGCGCGCCTGGCCGCCTCGGCCCTGGCGCTGACGGCGGACCTGGATGAGGACACGGTCGACTTCTCCCCCAACTACGACTACACGCTCACCGAGCCCGAGGTGCTGCCGGCTGCCTTCCCGAACCTGCTGGTCAATGGCGCGGCGGGTATCGCGGTGGGTATGGCCACGAACATGCCGCCGCACAACCTGGTGGAGGTGGTGGCCGCCGCCCGGCACCTGCTGACTCACCCGGAGGCGACTCTGGAGGAGCTCATGGCCTTCGTGCCGGGGCCGGACCTGCCCGCCGGCGGCATGATCGTGGGCCTGGACGGAATCCGGGAGGCCTACCGCACGGGGCGCGGCAAGTTCCTCACGCGGGCCACCGCTCACGTGGAGTCCGTCTCCCCGCGCCGCAAGGGTATCGTGGTCACCGAGCTGCCCTACATGGTGGGGCCGGAGAAGGTCATCGCCCGCATCAAGGAGGCGGTGGGCTCCAAGAAGCTCCAGGGGATCACCGACGTCGCCGACCTCACCGACCGCAAGCACGGCACCCGCCTGGTCATCAGCGTCAAGAACGGCTACAACCCCGAGGCGGTCCTGGCCCAGCTCTACAAGCACACGCCGCTGGAGGACTCCTTCGGCATCAACAACGTCTCCCTCGTGGACGGGCAGCCTCACACCCTGGGGCTGCGCGAGCTGCTGGACGTGTTCGTGCGCCACCGCCTCACGGTGGTCACCCGGCGCACCCGGTTCCGCCTGGGCAAGCGTCGTGAGCGCGCCCACTTGGTGGACGGCCTGCTCATCGCCATCCTCGACATCGACGAGGTCATCGCCGTCATCCGCTCCTCCGACGACGCCGCCACGGCGCGAACCCGGCTCATGCAGGTCTTCGACCTCACCGAGCCGCAGGCCGGCTACATCCTTGAGCTCCAGCTGCGGCGGCTCACGAAGTTCTCGGTCATCGAGCTGGAGAAGGAGCGCGACGAGCTGGCCCGCAAGATCGAGGCCCTCGAGGCGATCCTGGCCGACGACGTGCTGCTGCGGCGCGTGGTCTCCCGTGAGCTGGCGGCCGTGGCCGAGCAGTTCGGCACCCCGCGGCGCACGGTGCTGCTGGAGGCCTCCGGTGAGCGCGTGACGTCGTCGGCCGCCGCTGCGACTGCGGATGACGCCTCCGCCTCGGGTCGGGGTGCGAAGCGGGCCGGTGACGCCGCTCAGCCGATGACGCTCATGCCCAGCGCCTCCCCGGTGCCGCTGACCGTCCCCGACGACCCGTGCCGGGTGGTGCTGTCGGCCACCGGACTGGTGGCGCGCACTGCCGGCACCGAGCCGGTGGCCCGCACCGGTGGGCGCCAGCCCCACGACGCCCTGACCTCCCAGGTGGCCACCACGGCGCGTGGGCGCATCGGCGCGGTCACCGACACCGGGCGGCTGGTGCTGCTCGACGTCGTCTCCACCACGGAGGTACCCCGCACCGAGGGGGCCCCGGGGCTGGCCGGTGCGACTCAGGTTCGCCAGCTGGTGGACATCGAGCCGGAGGAGAAGGTGGTGGGGCTGGTCCCGGTGGGGTCGGCCGACAACCCGCCGATCGTCCTGGCCACGGCTGAGGGCGTCATCAAGCGGGTCAAGCCCGGTGACGAGCCCAGGAACGCCGAGAGCTGGGAGGTCATCTCCCTGTCCGAGGGCGACCGGGTGGTCTTCGCCGGCACCGCGGCGGACACGGACTTCCTGGCACTGGTGACCTCCGACGCCCAGCTACTGCGGTTCCAGGCCGCCAAGGTGCGCCCACAGGGCCGGGGCGCCGGCGGCATGGCGGGGATCTCGCTTCATGAGGGCGCCCGAGTCATCACCGGTGCAGCGGTTCCTGAAGAGCTCCTGGCCGAGGCCGTCGTGGTGACGGTGGCGGGCTCCGAAGGCTCACTCCCGGGCACCGGCGGAGGCAGCGTCAAGGTCACCCCCTTGGATCGCTACCCGGCGAAGGGACGGGCCACGGGCGGGGTCCGGTCGCACCGGTTCCTGCGCGGTGAGGACGAACTGGTCGTGGCCTGGGTGGGCGTGGCCCCGCCGCGGGCACTGCGCGAGGGCGGCAAGCCGATCGCGCTGCCGGAGCCCGATGAGCGGCGCGACGGCTCCGGCTCACCACTACCGGCCCCCATCATCGGAATCGGCTGACGGGGCCGGTCGCAGCAGCGTCTCGGGGAGCCGCCCACGAGCAGGGCGGCTGTGCCTACAGTGGCGCATGGCCGATCAACCCTCCGCAGACCTGCTTATCAAGGACACGCGCATCGTCCCTTTCCGGTCCCGCACCGAGCTGGGTGCGCTACGCCGAGGTGACCCGCACCCCGGCGCCTTGGCCGCGCCGCCGCCTCCGGGTGAGCCCGTGGATGTGCGTATCAAGGCGGGCCGGGTCGTCGAGGTGGGACAGGGGCTGAGTGCTCCCGGGACACGGGTCCTTGATGCCGAGGGCTCCTTCCTCATTCCCGGCCTGTGGGACGCTCACGCCCACCTGGACATGGAGGCGGCGCGCTCGGCACGCATCGACACGCTGGCCACCCGCAGCGCCGAGGAGGCCCTGGAGCTGGTGGCCCGGGCGCTGCGGGGTCATCCGGCCGGTTCGCGGCCAGCCACGATCCAGGGCTTCGGGCACCGCCTGTCCAACTGGCCCCGGGTGCCCACGGTGGCCGAGCTCGACGCTGTCACCGGGGAGGTTTCCACGCTGCTCATCTCCGGGGACGTGCACTCCGGGTGGCTGAACTCGGCGGCACTGCGTGTCTTCGGCCTGCCGGGGGCCAGCGCCCAGGACCCGGGGGCGCCGATGAAGGAGGACCCGTGGTTCGCCCTGCTAGACCGCCTCGATGAGGTCCCCGGGACGCGAGAGCTGCGGGAGTCCGGCTACCGGCAGGTCCTGGCTGGCATGCTGTCCCGGGGCATCACCGGCGTGGTGGACATGAGCTGGTCGGAGGATCCCGATGACTGGCCGCGGCGCCTGCGGGCCATGACGGACCAGGGCGTTCTTCCCCAGGTGCTGCCCCGTATCCGCATCGGGGTCTACCGCGACAAGCTGGAACGGTGGATCGCCCGGGGCCTGCGCACCGGGACCGCGCTGGCGGGCTCACCCCGCTTGCCCGACGGATCCCCGGTGCTGGTGCAGGGGCCACTCAAGGTGATCGCAGACGGCTCGATGGGCTCGGGCAGCGCGCACATGTGCGAGCCCTACCCCTCCGAGCTGGGGGTTGACCACCCCCACGGCGTGGTCAACATCGACCGGGCCGAGCTCACCGACCTCATGGCCCACGCCTCCCGGCAGGGTTATGAGATGGCCATCCACGCCATCGGGGACGCGGCGGTCGACGACGTCGCCGCAGCCTTCGCGCACTCGGGTGCCGCCGGGCGCCTGGAGCACGCCCAGCTGCTGCCGGCCGACGCCCTCGACGAGCCTGACGGGGCGCTCAGGCGCCTGGTGGGCTGTGGCATCGAGCTGTCGGTTCAGCCGGCCCACCTCATTGACGACTGGGCGGCCGTGAGCCGAGTGTGGCCGGGGCTGGAGGGGCGCACCTACGCCTTCGCAGACATGGTGGCCGCCGGAGCCCTGCTCCAGCTGGGATCGGATGCGCCGGTGGCGCCCTTGGACCCGTGGCTGGCCATGTCGGCGGCCGTGGGGCGTCGGACGCCGGACGGGTCGGTGTGGTCGCCGAATCAGCGCCTGACGGCCGAGGAGGCGCTGGCGGCCAGTGTCAACGGGGCCGGCCCGGTGGCGGTGGGCTCTCAGGCCGACCTGGTGCTCCTGGCCGAGGACCCCCTGCGCCTGGGGGCCGAGGAGCTGGCGGGCGTTCGCCCAGTGGCCACCGTGGTGGCCGGAGCCGTGGCCCACCTGCACGGGTGAACCGCCCGGGGGACGAACGCCCCACTCAGACGTCGAGGGCGTAGAGGATGGTGCCGCGGGTGGGCACGTAGCCCAGGGACTCATACAGGTCCACGGCGCCGCTGGGGTTGTCGGTGTCGACGCCGGCGGCGGCGTACTCCATGCCGTCGGCGGCGTAGGCGCGCATGGCGGCCACCAGCAGCGCGGGCCCGATCTGGCGGTGGCGGTAGTCGCTGAGGACCCCGAGCACGTCGGTGTAGCCCTCCCGCCAGCCCAGGGCCTGCCAGTCCTGCTCGTAACGGCCCGAGCGCAGGTACCCGGCGACACGGGCCCGGTCCCCCGAGCGATCCATGGCCACGAAGCTCCACTGGGGGGCGAAGTAGGCGCTGCCGGCGGTCCAGTCCTCGGGGGTGACGTTCTCCGTCTCCCAGGTCTCGGCCATGGCCTGGTTGTAGGCGCGCCGGACGTCGTCGTCGATCTCGGGGGTCCACGGGTCGATGGTGATGAAGCCGTCCAGGTCCACCTCGGGGATCTCGTCGCCGAGGAATCGACGCACCTCCCGATACCAGCGCATCGGCTCAAAACCCATGTCCGCCAGGTGCCCCTGCATGCGCTTATCGTCCGCCATGACGGTGGTGACCACGTGGGCGGGGATCTGGGCCGCGCCCTTGCGCGGCACGGAGCCGGCCCGCTCGGCGCCCACGAGGTGGCGGGCCCGCTCAGCCTGCCAGTGCAGGAGGGCGCGTCCGATGCCGCGGTTGCGCACTGCCGGGTCCACGGTGCCGGTCATGGAGGCGTAGATCTCCCCGGCCGGGCGCAGGCGTACCAGCCCGAAGGCGCGCATGACGCCGTCGGTGTCGCGCCCGGCGACCCCGGAGTAGGTGGGGTCGAGGAAGTACTCGGCCGTCTCCTGCTCGCTGGTGCGGTAGGGCGGGTTGTCGACGTCCTCGGCCCGGGCGATGAGCGCGGCCAGCTCGTGGTTGTCCTCCGGGCCCAGCGGCCGCCAGGTCAGCTCCCGTGACAGGGACGAACGGGGCCCCGGGCGCAGGATGGGCCAGGGTGAGGATCCCGCCCGGCGGATGCCGTAACCGGGTGCCATCAGCACACCTCCCTCATGAGGACGAAGAAAGACGATCAGTCAGTGAACGACGCGCCTCGACCTTCGGCGAGCCGTGACACGAAGGTTACCGACCTTACCTGAAGGAGCGGCCGAGACCTGACGCGGGAGTCAGGCGTCAATGCGCTCGCGATCCACATCACGGGCGCCTTCGACGATGAAGTCGCGGCGGGGCTCGACCGAGGACCCCATGAGGAGCTCGAAGACGGACTCGGCCTCCATGATCTGGGCCTCGTCCCCCAGGGTGATGCGCCGCAGGGTGCGGTGCTGAGGCTCCATGGTGGTTTCAGCGAGCTGGTGGGCGTCCATCTCCCCCAGGCCCTTGTAGCGCTGCGGCTCCTTGAAGCTGCGGCCCGCGCGCTCCAGGCGGCGCAGGGTGGTGACGAGCTCCTCGTCGGAGTAGGTGTAGATGATCTCCTTCTTGCGCCGCCCCGAGCCGGAGACCTCGATGCGGTGCAGGGGCGGGACGGCGGCGAAGACCCGGCCCGCCTCGATCATGGGGCGCATGTAGCGGAAGAAGAGGGTCAGCAGGAGGGTACGGATGTGGGCGCCGTCGACGTCGGCGTCGGTCATGAGGATGACCTTGCCGTAACGAGCGGCCTCCAGGTCGAAGGTGCGTCCGCTGCCGGCACCGACCACCTGGATGATGGCCGAGCACTCGACGTTGCGCAGCATGTCGGCCTGGGAGGCCTTCTGCACGTTGAGGATCTTGCCGCGGATCGGCAGAAGCGCCTGGAACTCGGAGTCGCGGGCGTTCTTGGCGGTCCCCAGGGCGGAGTCACCCTCGACGATGAACAGCTCGGAGGCGGCGACATCGTCGCTGCGGCAGTCGGCGAGCTTGGCCGGCAGGGAGGAGGTCTCCAGGGCGGTCTTGCGGCGGGTGATCTCCTTGTGCAGGCGCGCCGAGACGCGGGCGCGCATCTCACCGACGATCTTCTCCTCCAGGGCGCGCGCCTGGGTCTTGAGGTCCCGTTTGGAGGAGGTCAGCAGGGCGGTGAGCTCGCGCTCGACCACCTTGGAGACGATCTGACGCACGGGCCCGGTGCCCAGGACCTCCTTGGTCTGGCCCTCGAACTGGGGCTCGGGGACGCGCACGGTGATGACGGCGGTCAGGCCCGCCATGATGTCGTCCTTCTCGACGCGGCCGTCCTTGGCGGTGAGCTTCAGGGCCCGGGAGTCGGCCTCGATGCGCTTGCGCAGCACCTTGGTGAGGGCCTGCTCGAATCCGGTCAGGTGGGTGCCGCCCATGGGGGTGGCGATGATGTTGACGAAGGAGCGTTCCGTGGTGTCGTAGCCGATCCCCCAGCGCAGGGCGACGTCGACCATGCAGGTGCGCTCGACCTCCACGGGGCGTAGGTGCCCGCTGGCGCGGTCGAGCTGCTGGACGGTCTCGGTGTAGGTGCCCTCACCGGTGAGGCGGAAGGTGTCGGTGACCGAGCCGTCGGAGGCCAGGAAGTCGACGAAGTCGGCGGTGCCGCCCAGGGCCTGGAAGACCTCGACGCCGTCGTCATCGCCGGTGTCGAACAGGTCGCCGCGGTTCTCGGTGGCGTTCTTGGCGGCCGCCCGCAGGGTGACCTCGTGGACGGCGTCGTCGGTCTCGCCGGCGTCGGCGGCCGGCGTGGTGGAGGCGGCGATGGCCTCGGCCTCGGGGCGCTTGTCCTCCAGGCGCAGAGTGAGGCCCGGAACGAGGAAGCTGGTCTGGCGCAGGCGGGCGCGCAGGGCGGCGGCGTCGTACTCAGTGGGCTTGGGGAAGATCTGGGGGTCGGCCCAGTAGCGGACCCGGGTTCCGGTCACGCCGCGGCGCACCTTGCCGATGACGCGCAGCTCGGAGGCCTTCGTGAACCCGGTGAAGGGTGAGGAGGGGCTGCGCCCGGCGGAGTCGTCGAAGATGCCGGGCTCGCCGCGGTGGAAGCTCATGGCGTAGGTCTTGCCGCCGCGGTCGACCTCGACGTCCATGCGCTCGGCCAGGGCGTTGACGACGGACGCCCCCACGCCGTGCAGGCCGCCGGCGGCGCCGTAGGAGCCACCGCCGAACTTCCCACCGGCGTGCAGCTTGGTGTAGACGAGCTCGACGCCGGTCAGGCCGGAGGAGGGCTCGATGTCCACGGGCACTCCGCGCCCGTTGTCACGCACCTCGATGGAACCGTCGTCGTGGACGGTCACCGAGATGTCATCGCCGTGCCCCTCGAGGGCCTCATCGACGGCGTTGTCGACGATCTCCCACACGCAGTGCATGAGACCGCGCTGGTCGGTGGAGCCGATGTACATTCCCGGGCGCTTGCGCACGGCCTCGAGCCCCTCCAGGACGGAGAGGTGGCGGGCGGAGTAGTCGCCCCGGCTGGTCTTGTTCTCAGATGAGGGCACGCTGGGAATCTAGCCGATCAGTGCCGCCGGCGCCTTGTGCCCCGCCGCGGTGCGCGTGTGGCGTCATGCGTCATGCAGCCACGCCCGAGGCCGTTGGGCCCCTATGTCAGCGGGAGAGCTGGGCTCACCCGCGCGCTGCCGATCCCGCGGTCGGCCTTGCCCAGGCGGAAACGCACCCGCCTCTTGAGCACGGTGCCGGAGACGGCCCGCCCATCCACCAGCCCCTCGGCGGGCAAGAGCGTGAAGGTCCATCGCTCGGCGTAGTCGGAGTCGGGGACGAGCCCTGGCGGGCACTGCAGGAGGCGGGCTCCCCAGATCTGACGGGTCATGAGGGTGCGGGTGTCGACGCCGTCGACCTCGAAGAGCCCCGCGGCGGCGGTGACGTCCTCATGGCTTCCCGCCGAGATCCCGTACTGGCCGACGACGCCGGCGACCACCATCCAGCCGTCCTTGGCCAGCGTGGTCCCGCCAGCACCGGCGGAGCCGGCGAGGTCGATCCCCTCCCCCAGGGCCGGGTCGACGAAGTCCTCGGCCAGATCGGGCTGCTGACCGCGGCGGATGTTCAGGTCCATGGTCCCGCGGGTGTCGAGTCGGTTGCTGGCCGGGATCGCCAGGAGCCCGTAGTCGACGTCGTTGGAGAAGCGGAAAGGGGCGAAGTGCTCCCTTAAGCGGGCCACTGCGTGCTCGGCCCGCGCCCAGCGGGCACCGGCACCGCCTCCGTCTCCTGCGCCCTCGTCCAGGCACTCGGCGACGACCTCGGCGGGCGGTCGCAGCCCTACGGCCTCCAGCCTCTGTCGAAGGGCCGCGTTGGTCGCCCAGCCCGAGCGCTCCAGGCGCGCGATCTCGCGGTCGCGAAACTCCTGCACCACCGACATCCCGACTGCTCCCTCCCGAGTCCTGCGCTGTGACGGCTCGCCACGGCTGCTCTTCAGCATTCACCCGATCGGTCGGCTCTGTGGTGACGTGCGCCATGACGCCGGTGCGCCGTGGGCGAAAGCGCGTGCGCCTCAGGCGGAAACAGCCGCCTCTGACGGGTGAAGGCGTCTGCGTCATGATGCAATGCAGTCCATGAGCACAACCGGAACCTCAACCGCCACCCAGGCGGTGACCACCCTGGATGAGCAGACCACTCCTGCCGCCGACTCCGCCGAGCGCCCGCTGACCACAGCCGACCGCTGCGACGTCTGCGACGCACAGGCCTACGTCCGAGTCGTCATGCTGACCGGCGAACTCTTCTTCTGCGGCCACCACGCCCGCAAGCACGCAGACAAGCTCAAGGAGGTCGCCCTGCTGTTCCAGGACGAGACCTCGAGCCTGACCGCCGGCAGCTGACGCCGTCGGCCGGCCGGCTCGGCCGATAACCCGGCCAACGTGGACTTTTTCACTGAGGTCGGCACTACGATTCACTGAGTATCACAGTCTTTTTCTACCGGATGCCGCATATCCTCGTTCCTGAGGTTCTGATCCTGTTCCCACCCCGAGTCTCCCTCCCCAGAAGCCTCGCCCTGATCGAAGCATCGTGCCCCGCATCCAAGCTTGATGAAGCCGCACTCCCCTCAAGGAACTGTCTGTGAAACGCTCCCTCCGCGTCATGACCGCCTCCGCCCTGCTCGTCCTCTGCGGCGCGCTCGCGCTTTCCGGATGCTCCGGCTCTACAGGCTCCAGCGCCTCCTCCCCAGCTAACACCGCCTCGGCGGGCGCGAAGGCCGCCGGTCCCGTCATCATCGACCTGCGTTCGGCTGAGGAGTTCAAGAAGGGGCACCTGGAGGGGGCCGTTAACTACGACTTCTCCTCGGGTGATTTCTCCAGCCAGATCTCGGGCCTGGACCGCAGCTCCCAGTACCAGCTCTACGGCTCCGCCGACCAGCCCAAGATGGCCAGCGCCGTCATGCGCAACGCCGGCTTCTCCAGCGTCACCGAACTGGGAACCCTCGACGCCGCCAAGAAGACCACCGGGGCCAAGGTCGTCACCGACTGAGGCCCCTCCGCTCAGTCCCCGGCGGTCGCGTCCAACATGGTTTTGACCGTATCAGTGAAGTAGGGACCTCGGTTCACACCGTCCAGCGGCCGCCACAGGGAGGTCACCGACCTCACGTAACCGAGCCCGGTGGACTCGTTGTAGCGGTAGAGCCAGGGCCCGCCTGAAGCCCCCATACCGAAGTCGCAGCCCTCGACTTTCAGCTTGCCCTCCGACTGCTCCGTGGTCCTGACGCAGGAATGGACAGTGCTACTGCCGTCGGGGGTCGTCTTGTTCGTGGGGTATCCGAAGATCGTGGCTCGGAAAACGTAACTGCCTCCCCACGCCAGCCCGTATCCACCGACGACATCGGCAACAGGCTTGTTGGCATCTCCACCGTTATTGAGCGTCACGTAGGCGACGTCGCTGCTGTAGTCAGTCTGATCGGCTCGCCAGCTGTTGAAAGTGCGTATTGAACGGACTGTCCATACTCCCACCGGATCCGGGTCGGCCTGGGTGCGGTCATAGTCCGGCACGAAGACCGCATCCTTCACCCACCCTTCCTCGGCGTTGTAGACGCAGTGGGCCGCCGTGATGACGACGCTCTTGGACGGGGTACTGAGAACCGAGGCGGTGCAGTAGGTGTTGTCAGAGGCGTAACCGTTGAAGAACAGCTTCCCCTTGGCCCTGGCGGGCGGTGTCGCTCCCCCATCAGCAACCGGGGCGACGGGCTCAGTCATTGCCGCCGGATCCGTGGAGCTGGAGCTGTCACCATTGTTGCCGTCGGCCACCGACCGTTCTTGAGTCGAGTCATCAGCCGCAGGAGAATCCAGGGACTTGGAGGCAGCCATACGCTCATGTGTCCAGTAATTCAGAACGTTCTGGTCCGGTGCATGGTTCACTGTGGTCGCAGGCAGCTCATCGGGAATCGGCTCTGCGCTCCTACCGAAGCTGGTGGGCGCGGTCACCGCCATCGAAGCAGCCTCAGCTCCCCCTGCCGGCACCGGCTCAGCGCCATGAGCCGACGGGGAGACCAGGGACAGTGGGACCATTCCTGCCGCCGCCAGCATGAGTACTGCAGCAGCAGTCATCGGTCTGCACAATCGAGCAGTTCTCTTCATTGGTTCGCTCCCGATGTGACGTAGTTATTTACCTTCGTCCAACGGAAGAAACCTACCACTATTATTACCGTTCGGTCTGCCGAAGGACCTGAACATCAGTCACGTCGATAACGGCGTCGGCCCTGGAACCCTGATGGTTC